>JBCCXG010000216.1:0-8917 GCA_039191945.1 Bacteroidota bacterium | reverse complement strand
TCGCCAAAGACTGAGGGACGCCACCCAACGAATCCACCGCGACTCCCAGTGAATCAATACCAACAGCTAGTGAATCCACGCCTAAACTGAGGCCGAGGGAATCGTCCGAGGCAAAATCACTGGCGTAGAACTCTCCTTCGTCAATGGGCTCAACAATCTCCTCCTCTGGTCCCAGGACATTTTCCATTGGGGCCGTGCGTGAGCGCAATGTCTTGAGCCAGTAAGGCTCATATTTAATCATGCCATATTTGTTCTTGCGGACCTTCGCCGCAGGAGGCACGTATTGCTCCACGTAAGTAAAGTACTCGGTCATGCCACCAGAAGCCGCACCACCGACTGCCAAGGCAGTTGTGTCCACGGTAGAGAGTGACGCGATGTACTGCTGTCGAGTAATATCGTCCAGTTGCCAAGCGTAGGAGTAATAGGCCATGCGCGTAGAGTCGTCGAGGATATACGTACTCTGAAATGCAGGGCACACTACTTTGTCCCTACATGCCGACGACAATAGAATCGTCAAAACAAAAATGCATAACACGCGCATAAAAGCCATATTGGCGCTTCAGCAGCCTAAATTAGGAAGTTATACCTCACAACGCAAAAACTACCTTATTCGTCAGTCTGCTTTCACCTTTTTCCATCGTTCATTATATCATACACCCATGGAAATATCATGTCCACCCAACGGGTATACATCTTTCCCGAGGGATGCAATTGGTCGTCAGCGACTAGTTCTAGGTCATCTTTGGCTTCGCGGGAGATCGGTGTGATGTCAAAATACTTCACCCCACGTGACGTTGCCAGCTCTTTAGCGTATGCATTGTATTGGTCTATCTCTTTACCTATCTTCTCCGGGTCCCTTTCTTCCGCAAAGGGCGTCACTCCATAGTCAGGGATAGACACGACAAAAACACGGCTAGTGTCTCCACTAGCGAAGGCTATTGCCTGCTGCAACAGCTCTTCAAATTCCTGTTCATACTGCGAAAACTCGTAGCCCCGGTATTGATTGTTGACACCGATGAGCAACGATACCCAGTCGTAGCGCTCAGCAAGCTGAGCTTTTTCTATGCCGCTGGCTAACTCGTCAGTAGTCCAGCCGGTCACTGCCACGATACGTGGGTCTTCCATCTCAACCCCTTGGCCTCTCAACCGTTCAGCAAGTTGTACAGGCCACCTTTGATCAACACGAACTCGCTCTCCAATCGTGTAGGAATCTCCCAACGCCAAGAAAGTAATTGATTGATCTTCAGACATGGTTTGGTCATTCGCAGTAGACGAACATGCGAATAAAAGTAGAATAGCGGGAAGTATCTTCATTCATGGATAAGTCTGAACAGGGAATATACGGGCGCAGCTGGCAATAACTAGTGATGTGCCCCTATTTTTCGCAGTGATCGACCAGATACACAGTGTCTAAGTGGCTACAACCAGTGGGTAATAGCTCCGGAGGATGGCGTAGAGCTCGTCGGGTTTGAACGGCTTAGAAACGAAATCGTCCATACCCGCAGCGATTATGTTCTCATAGACGTTTGAAAACACATCTGCTGAGAGTGCTATAATCGGCACGGTACTGTTGCCCCCTTCCATTTCACGGATCAGGCGCGTCACTTCGTAGCCATCCATCACTGGCATCTGTATATCCAGCAACACCAAATGGTAGCTGTCCTGCTCGACGGCTTCCAAGGCATCAATGCCGCTTTCGACACTATCGTAGTTAACATCCCACTTGGTCAGGAACTGCTCCAAGACGATACGATTGAGTATGTTGTCATCTACCACCAGTACCCGTAGGCCTTCGAGCGGTTGAAACTCCGTAATCTCTCCTGGCTCACTTCGTTTGGACTCCTGGTCCTCAACCCTACCGAATTGCAGCTTGAAAGAAAAAACCGAACCTTTTCCTTCCTGACTGAGCAAATCAATATGACTGTCCTGGATCTCCAGCAGCTTTTTGCTAATCGCAAGACCGAGGCCGCTCCCCCCATACTTGCGTGTGGTACTCGAAGCTGCCTGCGTGAAGTTCTCAAAGATCGCTTCTTGCTTATCGTCGGGAATACCCACTCCGGTATCCTCTATCTCAAAAAGTACCTCCACGTAGTCCTCATGTACCGCCTTGAGCCCCACTTTCAGCTCAACCTTGCCTTCTTCAGTGAATTTTACCGCGTTTCCGATCAGGTTGTTGAGAATCTGCGATAACCGCCCGGGATCCCCAATGAGGTACCTGTCGATTTCCTGGTCCAGATAGATAGAAAACCGTATCCCTTTGGAAACTGCTCGTGGCTTGAACAGGTACTTGATGCGCTTGAGCAGATCGTGCAAATCAAACTCCACTTGCTCCACCTCAATCTTGCCGGACTCGATTTTGTTGAGATCAAGGATATCATTGATCAACTGGATCAAGCTATTCGCCGAGAACTTCAAACTCTTCAAATTCTCGAGTTGGTTGGCCCGGGGATTGTCATCCAGCAAGAGATGGGTCATCCCAATGATCGCGTTCATCGGCGTGCGAATCTCATGACTCATCACAGATAGGAACTCCGTCTTGACTTGTACAGCCTTTTCCGCTTGCTTTTTGGCAATCTCGAGCTGTGTATTTCGGCTTTCCAGTTCTTTGGTCCGCTCCTGAACTTCCTTCTCGAGCTGATTTTTTTGGCTGGCTACCAGGATCTCATTCCGCCGAAGCTCATCGATTAGTTTTTGCTGCGTCTCTTGCTTTGCGACTTCTACCAACTTCATTCGCTTACCCAAGCCCAGCGAGAACAAAAGTAACTCTGCGATGAAGCCAATCCTGGCAAAGTTTCCATAAGCTTCGCCAGAATCCCAGATGATGGAATCGGCCAAACCTCCAAAGACGAGCAACATCGACCCCCATACAAAATAGTTGACCATTTCATGTTTGGACCGCAAAATACCGATCAAAGAGAGTAGGCCCAGCACACACGAAACGATGATCGACACGCGTATGATCTGCATGATCAATAAGAAGTCGTGGCTAATGAAGAAGATCCCCGTACAGACGAAGAAGAGAAACAGACTTAAGACCGCATCTGCAAAGAGCACCTTGTCCCATAACGGTACGGTTATGGGCGTCTGCAAAAACTCCCTCATGAAGAGGTAATAGAAAAAGGGTGCCAATAAGATCACCGAGATGAAATACGCCGAATTTAGAGGGTCCTCTCGCATCAGGACCTCACGGATGTAGCCCTCCAGAAATAGATACAGCACTGCTACACAAAGCATGTACATACTGTAGTACAAGCCGGCATTGTCCCGAAAGTGGATAAAAATCAGTATGTTGTACAAAATCATCACCCAGAGGAAGCCCTGGAAGATCATATTGAAGGTCATCTTATCTGTGTGCTCCCGGAACATGTAGAAAGGGTTCTCTAGTCGGAAGGTGGAAAAATCATGGTGGTGGATGCGCTGATAAATCTTGAAGTAGATGGTCTTTTCTACGCCGTAGGGCAGCGTGATGGGCGCATAGTACGAGCCCTCTGCAATGGCCTTCTCCGGTCCTGGGACCAGGTAGCCGGTCTTTTGCGTTAGGATGCCTTGTCGTTGCTCAAAGTCATAGACCTCTACAAAGTCATTGCGGTAGAAATACATCAGCCAGGTAAGCTGCGTACTGTCAAAGTTGATGATGTTGATCTTACCCCAATAGGTCAGATCATCGTCGAAGGAGCCCTCATAGGAATCCAGCATGACAAAATCGTTGCTAAAAACAGCATCTGTCAAATCAATTGTGCCTGCCGTATCCGCCAATACTTGCACGTACTCTCTAATGCCGTAGGTCTTGTCCGAGCCATCCGTAATCGCAAAAGTGGACGACTGCCCTGAGACCCCAAGGGCAATGAGAAACGCAAGAAGAAAGAGGGATCGCCTACGATGGTTGGTCCATTCCAATGCCTCGAGTGTCATTATCTAACAGGAAAAGTTCCGTCATCTTCAAATGAAATCCAAGCATTCACATAGTTAATGCCCGAATTCAGCAGCGGAATGTACACAATTTCTTATCCCGTGTTGCGCATAGCCCCTGCAAGCGCATTGATCGTCAGCATTAATGATGTCTGCACGTGTTCCAGGTCACTGGATTCCGAATGCCCTTTCATCTTTCTCCATTCGCCCAACAGTCGCACCTGGTTGTGATGCAACTTATCCATCAAGGACGCTCGGAGTTCGTTGGAATAATAATGGTTTTGACGACGATCTTCTATCGGGCGCTCCAACAGGTCGTTCAAGTGCTGCTTCGTTAGCTTCAATTCTGAGAGGAACATATTCAGGAATTTGTCTCTCAAATCGGCATCTTCGACCAAGGAAGCATAGTGACCAATGATCTCCTCGTCGGTCGCTGCCAGACTCGTATCGACATTCGTCAGCACATAGCGTATGAATGGATCATTTCTCGTTGCAGTTTTGAAGGTTTGATAGTCCTCTGGCCGCGACTGCTGCAGGAGTTGCAAAGTAGATCCTATGCCATACCAGCTGGTCATGTGGCAACGTGCCTGACTCCAGGAGAAGACCCAAGGGATGGCCCTCAAGTCCTCAAGACTATTGGCACCGGTGCGTTTGGCCGGGCGAGAGCCAATTTTGCTATTTTCAATCGCGTCGATGGGCGTCGCCTGTCGGAAATAGGGAATGAAACCATCCGTCCTCATCAACTCCTCGTATCGCTTCTTGCTCTCCTGGGCCATGAACTCCAAGATCTCCGCCAGGGGATGGAATTCCTCCTGCTCCCGTGCATCAGATGCCGTTTTTAAGAGTGTGGTCGCCGCCAGCAATTCCAGGTTGTATACCGCGTTCACTTTGTTCGCGTACTTCTGACTGATGGTCTCACCCTGCTCAGTGATGCGAATAGAACCACTAAGCGCCGAGTGCGCCAGGGCCTTTATGAAGTAGTGTGTCGGTCCGGCTCCACGGCTAATGCTGCCACCTTTTCCGTGGAAAAACTGGATAGCAATCCCATGTTTCCTACCAATGTTACTCAGTTTGTATTGGGCTTTGTACAAGTGCCACTGACTGGCCATGATGCCACCATCCTTGTTGCTGTCGCTATACCCGACCATGACCTGCTGCATCATGGGTATGCCCTTCTCCTTCGCGATGTACTTCAAGCTCCGCTGGGTAAACGGATGTGCCATAAAATCCTCCAAAATCTTCGGGCCGTTTTCCAGATCATCGATGGTCTCCAGCAGAGGGACCACAGGTACCACACATACCAGCCCTTCATCAGTCTGTTTTGTGAGCCCCGCCTCCCTGGCGAGTACGTAGACTACTAGCAAATCAGACACGGACCTAGTCATACTGACGATGAATGACCCAATGGCCTCCGTTCCGTATCGGCTCACATGGGACTCGATGACTTTGTAAACGGCTACCACTTTCCCTGCTTCCTCGCCAAGCGTCACGTTATAGGGCAAGAACGGTCGATTGGATTCTAATTCTTTATTGAGCATCGCCAATCGCTCCTCCTCAGACCACGTCGAGAAATCTGTCTTCGGCATCTGAGTAGCGGCTAGCAATTGCTCTACAGCTTTGTCGTGGAATGCGCTGTTTTGCCGCACATCCAGCTTCGCCAGGTGGAATCCAAAGGTCTCTAGCAAACGCATGGCTACAAAAACATCATCGTAGGCAATGGACTTTGCCCCGTACTCAATGAGCTCTCGTTGTAGCAGTTCCAGGTCCTCACGCATCTCCTCTGTCCGCTGATAGCTCCCTTTTAGATCTGCCAGCGCTGTGGCGTGTCCTCGCTTCGTGTCCACCGGGAGCTTAGTGATCATCAAATTGACAAACTGGCGAAATACTTCGCCCTTATTTCTCTCAATCGCGGGCAGGCCTCGGTCGCCCAATTCGTGGACCATCTCCCGCATTCTCTCCTGCATTTGGTGGCTGGCCTTCGACAGGTGGAAACTGAAACTAAGGCGCTTGACCAATTCATTGAGCCTTCTTCGCAAAACCACAAAGGCGTTGAGTCGCAGCTGGCTCAGGGTGTGGGCTGTCACCTCATGGGTCACCAGGGGGTGCCCATCTCGATCGCCTCCGACCCAGTCTCCAAAGGTCATATGAGGAAAGGCATGATCAACGAGTAGATCATCCTTGTCGTATCCCAAAAACTGCCAAGCCTGGATGAGTCGTCGATCTAGGATCGGGATTACATCAGGAAATACATTGACCATGTAGTGCAAGACGTTATTCAACTCATCTTCCACTCGTGGCTTTTCGATGTAGATCTCGCCGGTTTTCCATATGCGATACAGCGTCAACTTGATGTTGTGCCTAATGTTGAACTTCTCGTTCTCCGTGTACATTTGGTTCTCCCGCTGTACCATCAATAGATATAGCTCACGATAGTGCTCCAGGACGGTCGCTCTTTTGGCCTCGGTCGGGTGCGCGGTCAGGACTGGCTCAATTTGTATTTTTTTTAGTTCCTTTTTGACATCATCAGGAGTAAAACCAGCTTCCTTGAGCTGAGTTAAGTTGTCGGCCCAAAGACCTGTAACGTCGGACATCAGTTGGTCCTCCCCACGTCTCCGGTTTTGGACGGCTCCGTTGATCTCGACCAGATTGACCAACTGAAAAACCAAAGAATAAAGCTGGATTTCCCGGTCATTCATTCTGTCCATCGGATGCTCCTCGTTGATCAGAGGTACTTTCGAGGCCATTTCCTCTTCCTCGTTCTCAATGAGGATTTCCTTCAGTGCAACCAACAGAAATTCAAGGTCTTCGTAAGGTTTGCCCAGGCGGGCTTGCAATAATGCAAGGGTCGAATTCATAATTTTTTCTGATTTGAGATGTCCGTTCGAGCGAATGGCACCCACAGGATGGGAGCAAGTATACTAAGTAAAATGTACTTTCATAAACAAATGGGAAATACCACATTGTTATCTTTACCCAAACACAAAGCGATTACAAATCAATGGACAATCGAAAGTATCTACCCATCATCATCATTCTGGCCGTATCTCTCATTGTGATCTTTTCACTGTCAAATAGCATTTTTTATACAGTGCAAGCCAACGAACGAGCGGTGATCTTCAAGAAGTTTGCTGGTGGGCTGGACAAGATGAATATCGTCACTCCTGGCTTCCGCTGGAAAGCACCATGGAACGACGTGTACGTGTATGACGTGTCTGAAAACCAGATGGAAGAAAGCATGGACGTGCTGGACAAAAATGGTCTCAACATCTCCGTGGACGTGACGGTGCGCTTCCACCCCATGTTTGACAGCATTGGCGAGATCCACGAGACCTTCCAAAGGGACTATGTTCGACGCCTGGTCATTCCGGAAGTACGCTCTACTGTCCGTCAGGTCATGGGCCGATACACGGCGGAAGAGATCTACTCCACCAAAAGGCCAGAAGTCGAGTCGGCCATACAAACAGAAACAGAAAATACATTAGGTGCTCCAGGCAATAACATCGTCATGCGTGCCCTCCTGATTCGATCCATCGCGCTGCCGCAACAGATTAAGGAGGCGATCGAAAACAAACTAAAACAAGAGCAAGAAGCACTAGCTTACGAGTTCCGCCTGGAGAGAGAGCGCTCCGAAGCCGAGCGGAAGCGGATAATGGCAGAAGGTGAGGCCCGTGCCAATGAAATCATCAATAACAGTCTCACCCAAAATTTGTTAAAGATGCGGGGAATCGAGGCCACCCGCGACTTGTCCAATTCGCCAAATAGCAAGGTGATCGTGATTGGCAGTGGCGATGAGGGTCTGCCGCTTATTCTCGGAGGGAACTAGGCCGGTCTCGAACACTTTAAGACTTTATACTGATTATATTTAAACACGAAGTACAAACTCTTTAACAATATACTTGATGTCAAATACTGCTGAAATAAAAATTGGTGAAGAACAATACGAATTACCAGTTATTGAAGGCACAGAGCAGGAGCGCGCGATAGATATAAGCAAATTTCGAGGCCAGTCCGGTGTGATCACCATTGACCCAGGCTTCAAGAACACGGGTTCAACCCAATCGGCCATCACTTTTCTCGATGGAGAAAAAGGCATACTCCGTTATCGCGGCTATCCGATTGAGCAGCTAGCTGATCACTCCACTTTTTTGGAAGTGTCTTACCTGCTCATCTATGGTGATTTGCCCAGCGCAACAGAATTGACCGAATTTCAGCAGAAGATCACAAATCACACGCTAGTCCACGAAGACTTCAAAAAGGTGCTGGATGGCTTTCCGTCGACTGCCCATCCCATGGGGGTACTCTCGTCGATAGTCACGGCACTAACCGCTTTCTATCCAAAGAGTTTGGACCCCACCCGGTCTGCTGATGAGGTCAATTTATCCATCATTCGGATCATGGCCAAAATGCCAACCTTTGCGGCCTGGGCCTACAAAAACCAGATGGGACATCCGGTGATGTACCCTGACAATAGTCTTGACTATTGCAGCAATTTCCTAAAGATGATGTTTGGCATGCCTACCGAACCCTATTCGGTAGATGAGCGAGTGGCAAAGGCGTTGGATAAGCTACTGATCCTGCACGCAGATCATGAGCAAAACTGCTCGGCCTCCACCGTGCGAATCGTGGGGTCGTCGCAGGCGAGCTTGTATGCGTCACTCTCCGCAGGGATGAATGCGCTCTGGGGTCCTCTGCACGGGGGCGCCAACCAGGCAGTCATCGAAATGCTGGAAGGAATCAAAGCAGACGGCGGCGATACCAAAAAGTGGATGACCAAAGCGAAGGACAAGGATGATCCTTTCCGATTGATGGGTTTTGGGCACCGAGTCTATAAAAACTTCGATCCAAGAGCCAAGATCATCAAAAAGGCGGCAGACGAAGTACTTACAGCATTGGGGGTACAGGATCCGGTCCTGGACATTGCCAAGGGTCTGGAAGAAGAGGCGCTACGCGACCAATACTTTGTTGATAGAAAACTGTATCCTAATGTTGACTTCTACAGTGGCATCAT
>JBCCXG010000215.1:0-8923 GCA_039191945.1 Bacteroidota bacterium | reverse complement strand
GGCAGTGGTATGTCCAGGAGTGGAAGAAGTCCTCTACGAAAGTGACCAGAAGAACTTCACAGCCTATCAATGGTTTGTGGTAGGCGGCACACTGATGGCAACGGAGCAAGATCAGGTACATCAGGACAGACCAGGACATCTGGCCCCAGGTCTACGGCGTGCTTTTCCTGGAAAACCACTTCTACGGAATCCTGGTCTATGCAACCATTGGCATTGATGACCTCCACTGAATAAATACCTGCACTCCGGGTACTGAGCCTTCGGCGTCTTGTACCGTTGGACCATTGGTAGCTGGCATGCACTCCGGGATCCACCATCACCGTCTCGCCATTACACCCACCCACAAGAGTGTCTAAGGCAAGGAAAGATTCCGGATTGACATCAACGGACAAGGTATCTGTAAGCACGCAGCCTGAGGCATTGGTCATTGACACCCAATAGTCACCTGCTGTTCGCACGGTAAGCGTAGGGTCCGTGCTGCCGTCGCTCCACAAGTAAGAGGCACCTGGCTCTCCTTTGGGGACAATCACACGTTCTGCCCCCGTGCATAGTGTGAAATCATCTCCGATGAAGAGACTGGCAAAGTTGGAAAAGTACCCATAACGGGTGCCGGTTCCCGGGCCACCATCCAATATACCCAGCTGGAACGAAAACTGCTCATTCCTCAGCAGATAGCTTCGTCCTGCAGGCATATCGGACAAGCTGTAAGCGCGGGAGGAGATGAGCCACTCATTGTTTGTCCCGGGAACAGGTACGAACGAGCTAGGAGGAAGAAGTGATGCGTCTCCATTCAGGGTGAAGGACTGCTCACCTCCCTGCCGAACGAGGACGGTCATGTAAAACTCTTCTTCTGAGGACCGTGTGAATCCAACCTGGTTTGAACCTTTGCAATTGATAGAAGGAATCAGGGCAGCACCCACCTCACATCCGACCCCTGTGTAATGCATCACATAGGCGGGTGCACTCGTACGTACATAGGTCAGATCATCGACTCTATAGGATAAGGTTTGTCCGCGACCTAGCGTGTCAAGAGGTGCTTGATTTCCGTTGATATACACTTTGGTGCCGTCTTCCGTTGCGGTGATGAACAAGCGTTCATCGGCTTCAAGTGCCCCTTTGGCCACGATGTGTTCCTCACCTAATACTCCAATAGGAACCAATTGATCTCCTGCCAGGTCTCGACACCCGTTCAAGACAATGCTATCGTCGGAGATGGTGACAGCAATTGGTTTGTTGGCGGTAATAATAGATCCGTTGAGTGAGACTGGACCGGTTCGGCGTGCATAGTTGGAATAGGTCTCTCCTCGATCCAAAATAAGTGTAACCGTGTCTTGCGAGCCATGACCAATCACAGATCTACTTGGGATGAAGGTGACCACGGTATTATCTTCCGTAGCTACAAGGGTCACGGAAGAGTGCGCATCCGTGTATGGGCCTCCAACGTTCCAAATCGTCTGGTTGGGCAAGATGAATTCCTGTCCAAGTGCATTTTGTCCTTTGAGTGCGAAAATGTCGACGTTCCAAAGTTCACCTACCTCGTAAAATGCCGATACCAGGGCGGTGGAAGTGATCAGAAATCCCTTGTTGAGTACCTGATTGGGAGGTGTGTTCTCATATTGTGAAGGGTTGTTGATCACGACGGTGGCGGTACTATTGGCAGCCAGGGTCAGAATACGGGTTTGGAAGGAGGGGTTGGCAGGCATCGACACTCGAACTTCTGCGGGTTCCTCAAGCGTAGAAATTCTGAACCTCACCGGTCGGTCGTCTTCCCGATGCTGTGTGCTAATGTCTGGAGCCGCAAACCAAAACTGCTGGTCCAATTGAGCGAATGCCGCTGGAACGGAAGCGAATAATAGCAAAGCAACGAACCGTAGTCTTTTCCTCATTGGTTCTGCTAAAAATAAGACAACTTGTGAATGATGCTGTCAGGTCCTTGCCTAAAGCGTCTCAACTTCGCAAGAAACCTACCAAATACTTTCCAAACCCTTCTTGAGTAAAATGGAGCCAAAAACAATAAGAATGACGATCAGGATGGTATTGTTGTGCTTGATCAGCCATCGTTTCCAGCGTGCGAAAACCGGGTCGATCTGCGATCTCCGGAGGTAGTAGATGGCCACCACCATGAGTAAGGCGCCGGTCGCGACTAGAGCAAAAGCAAGCAGGCTCAGAACTGCGATACTTCCGTATGCTGAGGCGAACTGGATCGTTAGAGCGCCTGCAACAATTAATGCAATATTCTTGATATTCAGGCCGGACAAGGCAAAACCCATGAACATCGATTGGAAGCGACCCAATTCATCGAGGTGTCGAAATAGTTTCGGCGTATGGATCGGATCTCCTTTTCGCGGCCGATGGATCCACTTCCAGACGGCGGTGCCTAGAAAGAGGGCGGCCAGTGAGAGTTGCGCCATAGGTAAGAAGCGCCCGCCCTCCGTTTGGCCGTTGTTGATTCCGGGCATTACGAATACCACAATAGCGACCGCTATGATTCCGAGATACCATCCCACCATATAGAAAAGGACATTTTTTTTGGCTTGTGGTGTCATCAATATGATGATCAAGGCAAGGATAGGCGCAGGACTAAGTGCCAGGGCCAAGGCAATGGGTAGAGAAGGGGATAGTGCCTCTATCATCGCCGGCTATTTACAAACTATTCCTCGAATAGAAAAAGAAGAGGGCTGCCAACTGACAGCCCCCTTGTACACCCGGAAGGAGTCGAACCGCGGCGGCGGACCGTCCTCAACCTCTGGAGCCTTGCCGGCCGCACCGAAATCCAGCGCTCTACCGCGTCGGCTGTCCGCAGTTGAGCCAAGGTTGCATTCTCATCGAAATGCGCACCCAACCATTCGATAACCGAAATGCAATGCTTTACCGCATCGGCTGCCCTTAATGAGCTAGGTTATTCGGCAAATGATTAGAAAGGCTTTGGCACAAAAAAGGGGCTACCAACTGACAGCCCCTTGTACACCCGGAAGGAGTCGAATGCTCCGGCATCCCGGCGCAGCGGCGAACCGTTTGAGAGGCCGTCCTCCCCTCAACCTCTGGGCCTTGCCGGCCACACCGAAATCCAGCGCTCTTCCGCATCGGCTGTTCGCAGTTGAGCCACGGTTGCTCTCATCGAAATGCGCACCCAACCATTCGACAACCGAAATCCAATGCTTTGACGCATCGGCTGCCCTTAATGAGCTACGTTATTCGGCAAATGATTAGAAAGGCTTTGGCACAAAAAAGGGGCTGCCAACTGACAGCCCCTTGTACACCCGGAAGGAGTCGAACCCTCAACCTCTGGAGCCGAAATCCAGCGCTCTATCCAGTTGAGCTACGGGTGCATACTCATCGAAATGCACACCCAAGCATCTGATAACCGATATCCAACGCTCTACAGCGTCGGCTGCCCGGCCAGTTGAGCTACGGGTGCATCCCTATTGCATGCCTCAAAAAAGGAAGGCAAATATAGATTTTTTGCGAAGGGTGACGTCATAATTTGTCTAATTTTAATCTGTGACCATTACAGATAAGTGAATGAAGCAACGAGAGTGTCCATCTTGTGGTCTGGAAGTGGATGTGGATGAGGAGGTGTGTCACTTCTGCCATTATGAGTTCCCTTCGCAGCCAAAGGGCTATATCTGGCTCGCTCTTGTTATGGCGATCATTCTACTACTATGGCTCTTTACCTAGCTTGTTCGGATCCTACACGGTTCATGTACCATCCTCATTGACCTCCATTCTTCAGCATGCAGCAACTAAAAAGGCTACCCTTGAGGTAGCCCTTTACACTCTGCTGTATGAAGATGATTATTAGAGGGTACTTTGAAAACTATCACCTAATGCTTGGCGGTATTAGGATCTATTTGAAGCGATAAACGTACTTGTCTGCGCAGTAGAAGATGAAGGCAAGAATCGCACCCCATGCTAACATCGTCATTTGATTTTCAGCGAAAGCTTTAACTACTTCTTCCATAACATGCTCATTTTTAATGACTAACAACATTACGAAGGTAGGTTGAGCGGGAGAGCGTGGCAATACCGAAATCGGGGTATTTTCACCCCATTCCTATGCCCTGAAGTGGGGATGCAGTAAGTGTCTCATACCCAGAAGGGGGTATATGGAATGAAAGAAAACGCTGTTGTTGGGAGCGTGGGGACGGCTAGTCGAGCATCATAAGAATCGCTCGAGGAAAAATACTACTTCACCATTGCTACTGGTGCGAACGATCTCATGACCATCGTCGGTGAGGCTCAGGACCTCCCAAACGGTAGTTTCCCGACCGATCGTAACTAGTAGCTCGTGGCCATCCTCGGACAAGGTCCAGGTGCCTACGAGCCCCGGTGGGTCACCTGGTTCACATTTTGAACGGCCTTCGTTTTCCTCGTAGCGGCCATTGGGGTAGTAGATCCAGGTGTTATCGGTGACGCATTCGTTAAGGATCAACGAGCCAGAGAAGTCATCTTGAGATAGCTCAACTGAGCTGATGTAATAGGATCGACCGCCATCGCCAGAACCAGCCAGCAATTCTTCTCTCGTCGGGACCGACTCATCGGTCTCAATACAGGACACCATCAAGAGCAGAAAGAAGATGGTGCATAGCAATATGATCGCTCTGTATAGTCGCATCACTCGGAAGTGCATTTGCTAGTAAGTCAAACAATACCTCATGCACCCCCAAGATGAGATCGATTATTTCAGGAGTAATTCCTTGAAAACGTCGTAGTTAGCTTCGATGGCGGTTGCCTGTTTCCGTTTTTCCATTAGGTCTTGGGTGAAATCTGGCAATTCATAATCAGATTTGATCTTGCGAATGACATCTGCAAACTTGCATGGATGGGCAGTTTCGAGAAACACTCCATGCTCACCCTCTGCAAGCAGTGTAGCTAAAGCTGCATAGCCAATGGCGCCGTGGGGATCCAAAAGATAATCATCCTGCCCCAGGCCGTCTTCCATCGCTTGAAGTGTCTCTTCATCCCCCAGACTAAAACCTTGTACGTCCTTGATCATCGCACCATGGTCCTGATCATAAAGCTCCAGCATTCTGGGGAAGTTGCTTGGTTTACCTACGTCCATCGCATTGGAGTAAGTGGCAATCGTAGGCGTTGGGTCGTAGGATGCGGATGCCAGGTATCGTGGCACCACGTCATTGGCATTGCTCGAGGCGATAAAACGCCCCAGAGGTGCCCCCATTTTTTTGGCCAACATCCCTGCGGCAAGGTTGCCATAGTTGCCACTAGGGACTGCAAATACCGAAGGCTGGGGCTTTGCAGCCTGCAAATGCGCCCAACCATAATAGATGGATTGAGGAATCCATCTTGCTATATTGATCGAATTTGCGGATGAGAGGCGCAGTTTCTTATTTAGCTCTTTGTCGAGGAAGGCTTTTTTGACCAATGCCTGGCAGTCATCGAAATTGCCATCTATTTCATAGGCTGTGATGTTGTGTCCGAGGGTAGTCAGTTGCTTCTCCTGCAGATCACTCACTTTCCCTGAGGGATACAAGATCACCACTTCCACCCCTTCGACCTGATAAAAGCCAGAGGCAACCGCCCCGCCTGTGTCCCCTGAGGTGGCAACGAGGATGGTTACCTCCTGATCAGATTGTTCGTTGAAGTATCCCAAGCAACGTGCGAGGAATCGCGCCCCCACATCTTTGAAGGCATAGGTGGGACCGTGAAACAACTCCAACACCTGAATGCGATCACTGACAGGCACCAAGGGGATATCGAACGATAGGGTGCCCTCCACGATTTCGTGAAGCCGACCGGTCGGAATATCCATTTTGGCGAAGGGTGCCATCACCTCATATCCCAGTTCGGGAAGCGATGGAGCGGTGGTGCCGTAGTATGACCTAATGTCAGGGATTGTCTCCGGATAGTACAGTCCATTGTCTACGGGCAGGCTCTTGATCACGCCATCCTTGAAGGAGACTGAGGGGGACTTTCTATTCGTGCTAAAGAACTTCATCAGTTGATGGCATGCGTGCCGTCGGGATTGATCGAGGAGATATGGAAGAAGGAATCTATGCTCAATCGATCGTAGATGGCTTTGATCTCTGGCATGGCTTCCATTGCTTTTTTCTCATCCTGGTAAAGACCAAACATGGATGGACCGGAACCGGAAATATTGAAACCTAGGGCTCCGTGGTCCATGGCAATTTCTTTCACCTTGTCGTAATGGGGGATAAGGGTCTTGCGAATGGGCTCTGCGACGACGTCTACCAAAGACCTTCGGATCAGCTCCCAATCTTCTTTTACCAGCCCTGCCACGAGCCCTGCTACGTTGCCCCACTGCTCTCGGGCCAGGTCTAACCTCACCGTATCACCCAGCATCTTCTTTGCCTCGGACGTTTTGATCTGTATTTTGGGAAAGATGATCAGCGCTTTCAAAGCGGTCGGGTAGGGCAGCCGGAACACATCCACTTCCGGCTCGCAGGTGCGGACAACAGTGAATCCTCCGAGCATCGCTGGGGTGACATTGTCAGCATGCGCCTTTAAGGAGGCAACGATTTCACCTTCCATGGCGTACTCAACCAATTGCTCTTTCGTAAATGGACGACCGAGCAACTCATTGGCAGCAAAAGCAGCACCCGCAGCACTAGAGGCACTGGATCCCAGGCCACTTCCAGGATTGACATTCTTCTTGATCTCCACGTCGAACCCTTGCGTGCTGCCTAACTTGTTCAGCAAACTAGAGATCGCAACAGTAGCGACATTTTTTTCCGGACTGAAGGGCAGCTTGGCGCCCTCAATATGGCTAATGACCAACTTCCCATCATTGCGCTTCCGCAATACGATCTCGTCCCCAATCGTATCGAGGGCAAAGCCGAAAATGTCATACCCGCACGCGACATTGGCGACGGAGGCCGGTGAAAATACTTTGATACTGTCCATTAGTTCAGACTGACTTTTAGAATATCTGCAAAAATTCCTGATGCGGTGACTGCAGCACCGGCTCCTGCACCTTTGACCACAAGTGGCTGCTCGGGATATCGTTGGGTGTAGAACAGGACGATGTTATCCATACCCTCCAAGTGATAGAATGGGTGATCCTCCGTGACACCTTCCAGTGCCACCTTCGCGCCGTTTTCATCAAAGGATGCCACAACGCGAAGTTTCTTTCCCTCCTGAGTAGCTACTTTGACCAGTGACTGGAAATGCTGCTCTTCCTTCGCCACAGCCTCGTAGAAGTCCTCAATGGATGAGGCATCGTGACAACTCTGGGGCAAAAAGGAGTCTAACGCAACATCAGAGAATTCGAGTTGCTTGCCACTTTGCCTGGCCAGGATCAGAATCTTTCGCATCACATCGGACCCAAAGAGGTCCAATCGGGGATCTGGCTCGGTCAGACCCAGTTCTTTAGCTTTCTTGATGATCTCGACAAACGGCGTACTCCCATCATAAGTATTGAAAAGGTAGTTGAGCGTACCCGAAAGGACCGCTTGTATCTTTTGGATTTCGTCGCCGCTTTTGACCAGGTCGTTGAGGGTGGAGATCACGGGGAGACCGGCGCAGACGTTGGTTTCGAACAAGAAGTGAACATTGGATGTGCGAGCTGTTCGCAATAACTTTTCATAGGAAGCAAAGTCACTCGTGGCTGCCAACTTATTGGGTGTAACCACAGAGATGCTCTGGGCCAGTATCTCCTGATAAAGTGAAGCGATCACATCCGATGCCGTGATGTCGATGAAGATGCTGTTTCGGAGGTTAGCGTCGACCATCTTTTGGACAAACTGTTTCGGGTCAAACGGTGCGCCCGCTGCCAGCTGGTCAGACCAGTCTCTGTACGCAATGCCCTCCGTATCGAAGTGCATCGTGCGAGAGTTGGCGATGGCGACCAGTGCGATGCGCGTATGGTGATGCTCCTGTAGGTACTCGAACTGTTGCTCGAGTTGGGAAAGAAAGGCTTTGCCCACGTTGCCCGCGCCTACGATGAACAGATTGATGCGTTTCATCGCCGAGAGGAAGAAGCTCTCGTGCAAGATATTCAGCGCTTTGCGAAGGTGCTTTTGAGGGATGACCGCGGATATATTGCGCTCAGAGGAGCCCTGAGCGATGGCTTTGACGCTGACACCGTTTCGGCCCAGCACGTGGAACATTTGACCACTGACACCCACTTGGTTGCGCATGTTGGAACCGACGAGTGCGAGGATCGAGAGGTTTTTTTCTACCTCTATTTGGCTGATTTTTTTGGTTGTCAATTCAAAGTCAAATTCCTTTTCCAAGGCTTTGACGGCTGCCTTCACTTCTTTCTCTGCAATGGCCGCACAGATAGAGTGCTCGGAGGAGGCCTGCGTGATCAAAATGACGTTGATCTTTCTTTCACTCAGCGCTTTAAAGAACCGGTGGGAGAAAGCAGGGATACCTACCATTCCAGCCCCGGTCAGATTGAGCAAGACGACGTTTTTGATGCTTGAGATTCCCCTAATGAGCTCTTTGTCCTCATCCCATTCTTGCGTCACCCTTGTGCCGGCATCATCCGGCTTGAAAGTGTTTTTGATCAGGATCGGAATCCCTTTCGAAAGCGCTGGCTGAATGGATGGAGGGTAGATCACTTTAGCGCCAAAGTGCGACAGCTCCATGGCTTCCTCGTAAGAAAGGTGCTCGATCACTCGGGCCTGTTTCACGAGGTTTGGATCTGCGGACAGGAGCCCGCTCACGTCGGTCCATATTTCGAGTTCCGTCGCATTGAAGAGGTTGGCAAACAATGCTGCAGAGTAGTCGCTCCCCCCGCGACCCAGGGTGGTAGTGATACCTTCTGTGGTAGAGGCAATGAACCCGGGGAAGACATTGACTTGCGCGAAGGAATCGATGGCTTCGATGCGTTGAATGGATCGTTCGTGATCAATGGCGGTGACTGAGACATCCTGGTTGACGATAAGGTAGTCGCGGCTGTCAAAGCGCTTCGTCTCCACGAGCGTGTTGAAGTACTCTG
>JBCCXG010000214.1:0-8937 GCA_039191945.1 Bacteroidota bacterium | reverse complement strand
TTGTACTGAACCCTATTTTGCCCAAACTCAGTGTTGTAGGTCTGTGCTCGGGCAGCGAAAAAAACCAGGCATGCAAGAAACAGAGTGAGATAACGATTCAATTTCATCTTTAAATAACAGGTCCTACCTTTCAATACTAACTTCTTCGGGCAAAGGTGTGCCGTCGATCAAATGTTTTGTCATGAGTTGGGCGAAGTGAGGTCCTAGTGATACGCCTTTCGTTCCTAGTCCATTAAATATACCAATCCTTGGTGTCTTTTGCAGCATGCCCACATAAGGTCTTCTATCAAAAGTCGCAGGCCGCACACCCGCTTGCCGATTGACGATCTCATATTGCCCGGAGAACAACTTCCTTAGCCTATCCTGCAACTGCTGTACCCCTCGCTCCGAAGGCTCCCAGTCCAACTTTTGATGGTCGTAGGTCGAGCCCACTTGTACGAAGTCACGCTTCGGAATCATGAAAACCCCTCGATTCACAATATGTTTAAGCTCTTTACCGGTTTGGATGCCAATTAACTCCCCTTTGACCGGTCGAAATCTCAACGAACGAAAAAATGGATTGTCCATCACCTTCGGTCCCTCACAAAATACGATCCAATTTGCCTCGACGTCACCGTATCGCACCTCATTTGACGACACGGTGAGCTTGTCATGAAGAAACAACTCCGTATGCAACATACCCTTAGCCAGAAAGAATTCCCTCATCGCACGTAAGCAGGTTGGCAAATCGACGTAACCGGAAACATTCAGCATCAACCCGCCCGCTTCATCCCTGATCCCCTCGATGCCCGCATGTTTTTGATGCAGTTTGGAGATGTATGCTCGATGCTGGCTATCGTGGGCCTTTGTTTGCCAGTCATTCTGTTCCTCTGCTGCGGCAAAGGGCCTGTAAATGCTGATGGGGTGTAAGAATCTGCTCCCGGTAAGCTGCTCCAAGCGCTGATAGTACTTCGGCAATGGTGGAAACATCTCATCTGCCAACCACGTCTTGACCATCTTGCGGCCAGTGATTGGATTGTAAATCCCCGCCGCAATCTTGGACGAAGTTTGTTCCTCATCGGCATCGATGATCACCACCTTCTTGTCTCGCAGACTTAGCTCATAAGCGAGCAAAGTGCCTGCCAGACCTTGACCGACGATGATACCCTCTACTTTCTCCAAAAGATGACGTTCGAAATTGTGTCAGCAAATTTGCAATATTGCAACTAAGCAAAAAGTCATTATGTTGATCAAGACCTTCACCTTCAATTCCTTTTATGAAAATACCTATGTTATCAGTGATGATAGCAACAATGCATTTGTCGTCGATCCAGGCTGCTATGAGCCATATGAAGAAGAAGAGTTAACGAGCTACATCGCATCGGAAGGTCTCCATTTACAATTCATCGTCAATACGCACTGCCACATCGATCACGTGCTGGGCAATCGATTCGTGCAAAAAACTTATAATGTGCCTCTTTGGATCCCAAAAGGCGAAGAAAAACTACTGGATGCCGTTCGCGACTACTCCAAAATGTGGGGTATCCAGGGCTATGTACCGGCCGCTCCCGACGGCTATCTGGATGATCACGAAATCTGCTTATCCGACTTGACATTTCAAAAGATCGAAGCGCCGGGACACTCCCCGGCCCATGTTGTCTTGTATCAAAAAGAAGCAGAAATATTGATCGGCGGGGACGTACTGTTTCGGGAGAGCATCGGACGAACGGATCTACCGGGAGGCAATCACCCTCAACTGCTACAAAGCATCAGAGAACAGCTCTTCACCCTACCGGAAGCAGTAACTGTCTATCCAGGCCACGGGCCCACCACCACCCTTGGGTATGAGAAAAAAAACAATCCATTCCTCCAGTAGCCATCCATGACCCGGCACCTACCCAACTTCTTGACCCTATGCAACCTTCTGACGGGTATGCTAGCCATCGTCGAACTCTTCCAGGGTGATTTTCAAAAGGTAATATTTTACATATTGGTCGCCGGTATCTTTGATTTCCTCGATGGTTTCGCCGCGCGAATGCTCAAAGTCAAATCCGAACTCGGCGGTCAACTGGACTCACTCGCAGATATGATCTCTTTTTCTGCGGTGCCCTCCCTTTACTTGTTTCGTTACATCCAAGACGTCAACGGCCCGTATCTGGCCTACTTTGCGCTATTGATTGCTGCTTTTTCCGCTTTGCGCCTCGCAAAGTTCAACATCGACGACACACAGACAGACAGTTTCATGGGCCTACCCACTCCTGCCAATGCAGTGATGATCACTTCTCTCACGTTTTTGCCCATCTCCGACCTTTGGATGCTTGGGTCCATCATAGCAGCCAGTTGTTTGCTACTCGTCGCTCCATTAAAGATGTTGGCTTTGAAATTCAGTACTTTTCATCTCAAAGGCAATGAGTTTCGCTACGTGCTGATCGCCGGGAGTGTCGTGCTGATAGCACTTATGGGAATCGAAGGGTTGGTATTGATCATACCTTTTTATATAATATTGTCAATTCTAGCGAACTTTGTTCGTTAATCTCAAGTAACGATTACAACCAGTAATGATGTTCTGTTTGAAGTGGCCATAAGATGATGCGCGGTGTTTTTTTTCTCGTAGTGCTTTGTTGTTCCCTGCAGACCCTGGGGCAGTCTGTTTTCTCCAATGGTTCTTGGTATAAGATCGAGATTCCAGATGAGGGTATTTACAAGCTGGATTGGGATTTGATAGCGGCCAATACGAACTGGAACCTGGAAGCGATTGATCCTCGCACGCTGAAGATTTATGGACATGGCGCGGGTATGCTCCCACAGGAAAATAATTCGCCAAGGCCATCGTCACTCCTGGAAATTGCGCTCTACACAGAGGGCTTTGCAGATGGAAGCTTCGATCCCTCTGATTACCTACTTTTTTACGCAGAAGGTCCGGATCGCCTCGAGGTAGAAGAAGGGCACTTCGCCTACGAAAGACATTTGTACAGTCGGTCCAACTATTATTTTGTGACCATCGGCGGGGAAGACGGGTTGCGGCTAAACAATCAGCCTCCAATCAATCGAAGAGGGGCACTGATCAATACGTACGACGACCTTTTGGTCCATGAAATCGACGAAATCAATATTCTGAAAAACAGACAGCGGCGCGGAGGTAGCGGCAGGGAGTGGTTTGGAGAATTATTTCAACTGAATGTAGATCTCGACAAGTCCTTTTCTTTTCCAGCGGAGGGCTTCACGGGACGAGGTGAAGTGATTGTATCTACCCTCGGACAGTCCATCGGACCTAGTGCCATGCTCGTTGCCGTCAATGGGGAAGCGCTTGGTAGCCAGCCATTGGAGCAAGTAGTACCGATCGAGATCGACCCCTACGAGGAGCGTGGGTTTGTCAGCACCGACACTTTTGCTTTTGATGTCGCTTCGGCAGACGAAGTGACGGTGGCGCTGAACTTTGACCGATTTGAAGGAGGCTCATCGCTAGCCCGCCTCGACAAGATCCTCGTGATGGCTGAGCGTTCCCTAGTTTTTGATCGAAACCCGATGACTTTTAGATCGACAAGTAGTTTGGAGCAGACGCTAAGCCAATTCAGGATTGGTGGGGTTTCTGAAGATTTGCTGGTCTGGAATGTAACGGATCCATCTATGCCCGTCTTAATGAATACAACCAATGATGGATCTTCGCTATCGTTTGTAGAAGAAAGTGATCTACTCCAGAAGTATGTGATTGTGGGTGGGGCAGACTTCCCGTCGCCCGCTTCAATGATCCCACTAGCTAATCAAAATCTACGAGCGCTATCCCCATCAGACGGCCTGATTATCGCACATTCAGACTTTCTGCAAGAAGCTGAGCGGCTTGCAGATTTTCACAGATCGCATGATGGCCTTGACATAGAGGTCGTGGACGTCGACATGCTTTATAACGAATTCTCTTCGGGAAAACCGGACGTAACAGCGATCCGTGATGCAGTTCGGCACTACTACAAGAAGTCTTCGGAGTTTCGATATGTGCTGCTATTCGGTGACTGCTCGTACGACTACCTTGATCGAGTAGATGACAACACCAATCTCGTGCCCATTTACCAATCACGAAACTCAACGCATCCCATCGAGAGCTACTCCTCAGACGACTACTTTGGCTTTATGGATGATGACGAGGGATCATGGCCGGAGTTTTCCGGCGGGTCCCATACCTTGGAGGTGGGCATCGGCAGGCTACCCGTCAAGTCACAAAAGGAGGCCACCGACGTTGTCAATAAGATCATTCGCTATGCGACGAGTGACCGAGTAGTGGGTGCCTGGAAAAACAAAGTAACCTATGTAGCCGATGATGGGGACAGAAATATTCATGTGCACGATGCGGAGGAGTTCTCCTCTATTTTCAGAGAAAACCAGCAGCAACTCTTCTTGGAAAAACTCTACTTAGACGCTTTTGAACAACAGATCGATGCCTCCAATGAGAGCTCCCCCATCGTCGAAAAGAAGGTCAGTGAAGCGCTGCAGGAAGGCACGTTCACGCTCAACTACATCGGTCACGGCAATGAGTTCCTTTGGACAGATGAAGAGATATTTGATGTTGAAGCTATCGAGGCGCTCACCAACCGATTCAAGCTGCCTCTGATCATGACCGCGACCTGCCAGTTTGGTCGGTATGATGACCCAGACTTTTTTTCAGGTAGTGAACGTTTGCTCCTCAATCCCAACGGTGGAGCGATCGCACTCATCACGACCACTCGTCCGGTTTTTGCATCGTCGAACGAGCTGGTCAATGAGGCGTTTCATTTGACGCTGTTCGAAAAGATTGATGGTGAGTTCCCTCGATTGGGCGATATCCTGCGAAAGACCAAAAACAGCAGCCGTCGTCGGTTGGAAAATCGCAACTTTGCGCTGCTGGGCGATCCTTTTTTGCAACTTCGCTATCCCGAGTACAAAGCTGTGATCGATGACATCAACGGCAAAGACATTGCCGTGGAGACGGATACGCTCAGTGCGCTGGAAGAAGTAACAATCCGCGGCAGGATAGTGAATGATGATGGTAGCCTGACCTCCACCTTCAACGGCATCGTCGATATCCTTCTCCTAGATGCACCGAGGACATTTTCGACGCTTGGTCAGGAAAGCACTCCAATCAGCTTCCGAACTCAAAAAAACCCGCTCTTTAAAGGTCAAGCTACGGTGACCAATGGCAATTTCTCGGCGTCCTTCATCGTCACCCCCAATACCTCATACAGATTTGACAATGGTAAGTTTACGCTTTACGCTATTGATAGCACCCAAGGAATAGAAGCAACAGGCATGGCCGAAAATCTGCGACTTGGCGGCACTGACGAGACGGTGCGCGAAGATGACATAGCACCCGACATCCGGCTATTTGTAGACGACCCCTCCTTCCAAAACGGCCAAACTGTACAAAGTAGCGCCCTGCTGGTGGCCGAGATCTTCGATGAATACGGCATCAACGTTTCCGGCTCGGCAATCCACCAAAACCTCACGCTCCAACTCAATGGGGGTGAACCAGAGATCATCAATGACCATTTTCAGTATGACTTGGACAGCTACCAAAGAGGTTTTGTCACCTTTCCGCTCCAGGACCTTGCCCCGGGACGTTACACGGCTACCATTAAAGTCTGGGACTTGTACAATAATTCATCTGATCAATCAGTTGAGTTTATAGTTTCGGATTTACCATCACTTACACTGACTGGTGTGGTGAATTACCCCAATCCAGCAAAGGACGAAACGACCTTTACTTTTGAACACGACCGAATCGGAGAAGAAATAGAGATAGCCATTGACCTTTATGATATGAAGGGAGCGGTAGTCGAACAACTGATCTTTAGCATAGATGATGCCCCTGGCCGCATTGATGGACTAACATGGGACCTCAATACGTCCACTATACAAAAGGGAATCTATCTATACCGAATAACGGTCCGAAGTACCCTGGACGGGGCGGTGTCTTCTGAGTTTAGGCGACTTATGAGGAATTAAATACTTAACTTTGACCAACTATAACATTCTGATATGAGGCTTGTCGGCAAGATTTTGATCTTGGCTTTATCTCCAACTTTCCTGCTAGCCCAGGGTAGTCAAACGAGGATCAACGAATTAAATGGCGGGGATAACCCCATCACAGTCGCTGTTCCCTTCGTGAATTTCGCCCCTGACAGCAGGGGTGCGGCGCTCGGAGATGCAGGTGTAGCCACTTCACCTGACGTCTATAGCACACACTGGAACAATGCCAAGCTGGCCTTTATCGAAAAGGATCTAGGCTTTTCCTTCTCCTATTCCCCGTGGCTCGGCAACATCGTTGATGACATGTCATTGAACTATTTGACATTTTTCAAACGCATTGACCGGAACCAGACCATAGGGGCCTCTATGCGATATTTTGATTTGGGGGAAATTGTACTCACCGATCTGAATGGCGATCAGCTTGGGATCGAAAATCCAAGAGAGTTTGCCTTTGACGGCACTTATGCCCGAAAGCTCAGCGAGCGCCTCAGCCTAGGTGCAAGTATTCGTTTCATATGGTCCAACCTTGCAGGAAACATCACGGGAGCACCGGATGTGCGCGCTGGTACGAGTTTGGCAGCAGATGTCGGTATTTATTATAAGCAGCCGCTCTCCATCAAAGGGATCGATTCGGAATTGGCCTTGGGAGCCCACATTTCTAATATAGGTCAGAAGATTACTTATACCAGCCAAGACAACGAAGACTTCATCCCAGGCAACCTTCGGCTAGGTACGGCTTGGAAACTGAATACTGATCCTTACAATTCTTTTACGTTAGTGTTCGACGTAAACAAGTTGCTAGTTCCTACCCCACCCGTTTATCAGACGGACGAGAACGGTGAATTTGTGAGGGATCCCGTCACCGGAGACTTGATCATCCTTCGCGGCAAAGACCCTGATCGTGCCTTACTCAGCGGAACTTTCGGATCCTTTACTGATGCACCAGATGGCTTTGGTGAAGAAATGCGGGAGTTCATGCTCTCTTTCGGTGTAGAATACTGGTACAGAGAGCTTTTTGCCGCTCGGATTGGATATTTCTACGAAGACGCGACGAAAGGCGACCGTAAGTATTTCACCGCAGGTCTGGGCTTTAGGTATCAGGTATTCGGTCTTGATTTTTCTTACCTTATCCCACAAGAGCAAAACCACCCTTTGGGTGATACGCTCCGCTTGTCCATCGTATTCAACTTTGACCCCAAAGGAGAAGAGACGACGACGCCCTAAGACTTCACAGTGCTGGACCGATCGATCGCACCACCCTTTGCCAATCTTGAGGGCATCGACCTTACCCGACCGGAGATTCATCGGTTAGATCGGAATTGGAAAGCTTGCATTTTGCATGATGGCAGGTACCCTGTAATCGTCATGGAGCTGATTTTCGCCAATGGCCGCTGGTGGGAAAAAGCGACAGGATGTGCTCACTTTGCAGCAAAAATGCTTCAGGAGGGCACCACCAAGTACCGGTCGACGGAGATCTCCAAGGCATTTGCTCGATACGGTAGCTACCTGGAAATTCTGCCTGGCTTGGACTTCGTAAATGTTCGGTTGCACACCCTCAAAAAGCACTTTAGGCCATGTGCCGAGCTTCTGTTTCATCTGCTACAGGATGCCGCTTTCCCTGAACCAGAGTTTGAAACACTCAAGCAAATTCGAAAAGCGAACATCAAGAACCAATTGGCGAGGAACAGCCAACTGGCCAATGCCAAATTCGCGGAATCCCTATTTGGAGCAGCTCACCCCTATGGCCAGATCATAACTCCGGAGCTGATTGAGGGATGTGATCTCGACCAAGTTCGGTCGGAGTACGAACAGGGCTTTTTTAATCGGCCCAAATTGATCCTGGCGGGAGATGTGGATGCAGAAGTAGAGTGGTTGCAAACACAGTTGCAATCACTTCCCATGCCCGAGTTGCTAGTGGATCCTGCACCAATTGCCCTTACCAGCCAAAAAGAGCAAATCAACAAGGGCGGTACGCAAGCCTCAATTCGGATGGGAGGGCACACCATCGGCCGGACGGACGAAAACATATTCCATCTCACCGTAGCTAATCGACTACTGGGAGGATTCTTTGGGTCACGGTTGATGAAAAATATAAGAGAAGACAAAGGACTTACGTATGGCATCTATTCTCATATCGTCCACTTTGCCCATGCTTCTTATTGGGTCATCGGATCGGAAGTAAGTATCCAGGACATCGATGTCGCCACAGAAGAAGCTATGAGCGAGATCAAGAAGCTGGGTTCGGTACCTCCGACCCAGGAAGAAATGACCTTGCTTCGGAACTACTCCACAGGTAAAATGCTAGGAGATATCGATTCTCCGCTTTCTCTTATCTCTATCTATAAGCCTCAATTTCTACTCGATCTGTCGCTGGACTATCACGACCGATACCTCAAAGCACTTGATGAGGTCACTCCTGAGGAAATAAGCCAAGCAATATCCAATTATTTTGAGATCGAAAAGTCAACCACGGTTGTAGTGGCTTGATCAGCGAATAAGGACATACGAGGGTAGTGAGACTACCTCATCGTGCACAAAACTTGCTAGGAGCTTTCCTGAGTGATCGTAAATCCCCTTTTTGTTGTTCCTCGTCGCCACGATCAATCCAGTGCCTATATCATCCAGCTGTTCATAAAACGGGGACAAAATGAGTCTACCCTCCGCACTCGCCAGTCCTTGCTGACCTCGCTTGTCCGCCATGATGTAGGTTCCTGCGGAGGTACGTATGATCTTGCTGTATTCCAGCTCAAACCGATGCTTGCCCTGCTTGTCAATAAGTCCATACATGCCATTGCTAACGATGGCTAAGCCATTCGAAAAATCACTCACAGACGCATAAAAGGGTTGTATCACCAGTCGTTCGTCGATATTGATTAAACCCCACATACCGATGAGCTTAATAGCTGCCATGCCCTCGCAGAAAATACACGCGGAGTCATATCGATTGGCAATTAGTAATCG
>JBCCXG010000213.1:0-8975 GCA_039191945.1 Bacteroidota bacterium | reverse complement strand
GCAAGCCCTATCCGTTCGACTATTCCGCGATCGAGACTTTCAACCGCCTCATCAGATTTACCAAGGACCAGCACAATGCGGCCATCCTCACCGGATACGAAATGGAGCTATCACGCAAACTGAAAACCGGCTCTGACGTTTGGCTCAACAATCCCCGCGTTACCAGAGAAGCTTCAGGCACGAGTGGTATGACCGCGGCAATGAATGGATCAGTCAATGTCTCGACTTTTGATGGCTGGATACCCGAGTTCGCCAAAGACGACGAGAATTGCTTTGTACTCCCCATCGTCGACTACAAGGAGCCCATTGAGGTTCAAGACAAAAAAGATGCAGAAAATCTCTACACGATCTTGGAGCAAAAGGTCATTCCGACTTACTACGAAAAGCCGGATGAATGGCAAAAGATTGTGTTTGCCGGTATCGACGGAGTGATCCCTCAGTTTGCTAGCCGAAGAATGGCCAGGGAATACTACGAGCTCATGTACTGATTCTACCTCATTTGGCCGATTCATCGGTGTCTTTTTGCGGGAGGTTGTTATTTTAGGCAACGCTATGAACTGGCCCATCCAAAGACAACGACTGATCCCATTGGTAAGCACTATTGGCCTATTCCTAGTGGCCTTGGTACTCAGCCTTCAGTTGATAGCCACACATAGCAATAGTTCACTTTCCTGGTCCTTTCTGATTGCGATGGTGGCTTTAAGCGTCAGCGTCTTCATCTATTTTGTCAATCTTGAAAAGGAGAAAAATAAAGCGGGAGGCCACTCAGCTCGGCAGCTCGAACGGGTATCTGCTGAGTTGCATGCTTTTATGGAGGGCTCCACCGAGCACAGCGTGTTCTCAATTGATCGGCAGTTTCGCTACCTACACTTCAACACCAGGCACAAAAAGGACCTGCAGCAGTATTTTGACGCCAGTCCGCAAATCGGAGAATTGATTCCGCCCATTATTCCCCCAGATATCGTGGAGGAGCTAAGAAAGAATTTCTTGGAGGCCTTCAGTAGAGATCATTACACCACGACACGAAAACTGCGGGAAAGGTATTTTAAGATCATTTTCACACCCATCATCGACGCTGGAGGTAAAGTATTAGGGCTCACTTGCAGCTTCAATGATATCACAGAAAAGGTGACCATCGAGCAGCAGCTGGAGGAATACCGAGAAAACCTGGAATCGAAAGTAGAGGAGCGCACCAAAGAGCTTAGTGCGCAACGCGACTTTTTCCAAAAGGTGATAGACGCCACTTCCAACCTGATTTTTGTTCGTGACCAGGAGGGAA
This sequence comes from Bacteroidota bacterium, assembly GCA_039191945.1. Lineage (GTDB taxonomy): Bacteria > Bacteroidota > Bacteroidia > Cytophagales > Cyclobacteriaceae > JAWPMT01. The sequence continues at coordinate 7,696 of JBCCXG010000213.1, read as the reverse complement.
ATTACGTGTTGGTCAATCAAGCCGCCGCCGATAGCTTTCCAGATCATACTGCCAACGTCATTGGGAAGTCAATCATGACCACCCATCGCAATGAAAATCAGGCCAGGACCTTCATGCTGGAGGATAAGGAGATATTGCGGACAGGCAAGCAATTCATTTCGGAATCGACCTATGAAGACAAGGAAGGGATCAAAAAGTCGCTGTATCTGACCAAAAGTCTACTCGAGGTCAACAAGCGAAAGTACGTTTTGGGGGTGCATACCGACGTGACCGAACTAAAGCGGCAAGAGGGAGCCCTCAAAAAGTCTAACCAAGAGCTGAGTCAAGCCCTGAAGAAGCTCCAAGATGCTCAAGCAAAGTTGATCGAATCAGAAAAGCTAGCATCCCTAGGACAACTTACTGCGGGGCTCGCCCACGAAATCAATAACCCGATCAACTATGTGTCGGGCAACGTGTCTCCACTCATGCGAGACTTCCAGGATCTCGAGGAAATCCTCGTGCTTGTGCTCCAGCTACGTGATGAGCTACAGCATACTGATAAGGGCGCTCAGCTCCTTTCACTGATGGACGAGCTCGAGATTGAGGTCGTGATACAAGAAATAAAGAAACTCCTCGAGGGGATAGAAAATGGCACGAACCGGGTAAGGGATCTCATGAGTAGCCTCAAGAACCTCTCCAGGCAGGATGACAAGGCACCGGTCAAGATGGCGATCAATAAGATCATCAGATCCACGATGGCTCTGATCAAGCCTAGCGTCCCTCATGGCATTGAGCTGAAAGATGACCTGACACGCGTCCCCATGACCTACGGTAACCCAGGGGAAATCAGTCAGGTACTCCTCAATATCATCGATAATGCGCTTTTCGCCATGAAAGGCCATGGTACACTAAAGGTATCCTCAAAGGTTGAACATGACATGATGGTCATCACCATTGCCGATACCGGTAGTGGCATTTCAAAAGAGATCATCAGAAGGATATTCGAGCCATTTTTCACCACAAAGGAAGTTGGTGAAGGGACCGGCCTCGGCTTGGCCATCAGCCATCAAATCATCAATAAGCATGGAGGTCACCTACAGGTGAACAGTGAACTTGGCGTCGGCACAACCTTTACGATCAGCCTACCCATCAAAAAAGAACTGCCGACCTAAATCGCGAAACTCTCGCCGCAACCACAGGTACGGGTCGCGTTGGGATTGACAAACTGAAAGCCCTTTCCGTTCAAGCCATCCGTAAAATCCAAAGTCGTACCTAGCAGGTACAACAGACTTTTTTTGTCTACGACCAGCTTGATGCCATTGTCTTCAAAAATATCATCGTTGTCTGTAATCTGGTCGTCAAATTCGAGATCATACATGAGACCTGAGCAGCCACCTCCTTTGACCGCGACACGTACATTGTGCTGGGCAGAGTGCCCCTCCTCATTTCTTAGAACCATCAGCTGGTCTTTTGCCTTTTCGGTAACATTTATCATGTCGACTCTCTTTATTCTACTCCTCATTCCTGAATAACTTACGTGCAGGAAAAGTTTCAACATTTTTACAAAAATAGTGGATTAGCAGAATTATGATTAGAGTCGAGCATATAGGCATTGCCATGGATCACCTGGATGAGGTGAACGATCTGTATCAAAAGCTCTTCAACAAACCCCACTACAAGGAGGAAGAAGTAGTATCTGAATCGGTGAAAACCTCTTTTTTTCAAGTTGGTGAGACCAAAATAGAGTTTCTAGAGTCTTCGAAAGCAGATGGCCCAATTGGCAAATTCATAGAAAAACGAGGCGCTGGTCTTCATCACATTGCCTTTGAGGTCGCTGACATCCAGGAAGAAATGAAGCGCTTGGAAGGCGAGGGTTTCCGATTTATCAACGAAGCTCCCAAAGAGGGCGCAGACAATAAACTGGTGGCTTTTATCCATCCGAAATCGACCAAGGGAGTACTGGTGGAATTGTGCCAGGAGCGCAGATGAGCGAGGGACGAACAGAGATCTCTTCCATCGGGGAGTTTGGTCTGATCCATAGGATTGAAGAGAAGCTGGAGCAGTATCAAGACAGCACGATACTAGGAGTAGGTGATGATGCTGCGGTAATCTCTGGCCCCACGAAGAACCTGAAAATTTTGAGCTCGGACATGCTATTGGAGGGTATTCACTTCGACCTCTCTTACGTACCCTTACAGCACCTGGGATACAAAGCCATTGCCGTGAACGTATCTGACATTGCTGCCATGAATGGCCAGCCCAGGCAGATCACGATCAACCTCGCCTTGAGCAACAGATTCTCGGTAGAAGCCGTGGAGGCACTGTACGAGGGATTTCGAGCCGCCGCCAAAGATTACCAGGTTGACATTGTCGGAGGGGACACCACGGCATCTGGCGCTGGCCTGGTGATCTCAGTGAGCATACTAGGAGACGTAACGCCCGATCTTCTCGTCAAGCGCTCGACCGCGGAAAAGGACGATATCATTTGCGTGACAGGCGATCTTGGAGGTGCTTACGCAGGCCTTCAAGTCCTGGAGAGAGAAAAACAAGAATACCTGGCCAATCCGGAAATGCAGCCAAATCTCGAAAAATATGATTACGTCGTGGGCCGGCAGCTGCGACCAAGGGCTCGTATGGATATCATTCATGAGCTGGCATCATTGGGATTGGTACCCACCGCAATGATTGACATCTCCGACGGACTGGTCTCTGACCTCTTTCACATTTGCGAGCGATCAGGGGTGGGTGCTGCCTTGTACGAGGATAAACTCCCGATTTCAGAACAGACTTATGCGACTGCCGCTGAGTTTGCCATCGATCCCAATACCTGCGCGCTGAATGGAGGAGAGGACTACGAGCTGTTGTTTACGATCAAACAAGATCATTTTGAGAAAATCAAAAACCACGAGGACATTCAGACCATCGGCTACATTCACGAAGCGGAAAAGGGGCGAGTCCTGGTTACCCGCAATCAAAACGTAGTGCCGCTGGAGGCCCAGGGATGGGCCCATTTCAAGCAATAAAAAAAGGGGCTCCCGAATTGGAGCCCCATGATCTTTTTTTGATTCAGTGGCTTGCTGACTTACATGCTGGCCACCAAGCTGATCGACAAGTCAAACTCGTCGTAAATCAGGTTGTCACCCAGATTGTCGAAGAAGCTCCCTGAGCCGTACCGCACATCAAACTTAGATCGATCCAGTTTGATGTCTGCAGTGGCCATTACCTGACCTTTTTCCATCTTCACGTCAGCTACGAAGCTCACATCCTGAGCAATGTTCTTCACGACCATCACCCCGTCGATTTTATGTTGATCGCCCTGAGGGGTCACCTTAGTGATCACAAAAGACGCAGTTCCAAAATCCTGAACTGAAAAGAAATCTGGAGACTTCAAGTGACCTTCGAGCTTACCCTTAGATTCTCCGCTCAAATCCGTGACATTGATCGTGCGCATATCAATGACAAACGATCCACCAACCAGCTTCTCATCCTCTACTCGAAATGATCCACTCTGAACACTCACAGTACCCTCATGAGCACCCGTTACTTTACGCGCCTTCCAAATGACTTGGCTCTGACCAGTTTCCACTTCATAAGTGTCCACTTCTGCTCCCGTGAATGCAGCTAGCACACCAAGAGAAATCAATAATGTCTTAATCATTGTAGATGTATTTAATGTATGTACATTTAATTTATGTACAGATAACGCGCAGAGAATTGAAAGGTTTTGCTGATTGTAGCGAAATTTAAAAAAATAACTCGAGAGTAACGGAGATGTTTGATTTAGAAACGAACTGGATAAACCAGTTTCACATCTACCGGCTGTCCCTCTTCGATTCCGGGTAGCCAGGAGCCGGGCGCTCCGGTGATGATCTTCACTGCATCCTCACCCACTTGGTCACTTCGGGGATTGACAGCCTTTGCTTCTTTCAGCGATCCATCTGTTGAGACGATAAACGATACGAAGACCTGTCCAGCTCCCTGATTTTCACTTTGGGCGGCAGCTTGTTTTACGTAGTCATCGAAGGCCTCTTGCCCTTCTTGATACTGGGGCATCTCTTCTGTCAGCGCGTAAATACCATCTGCAGGAACGTATTTCGCTTCGCAGCAAATTAAGAGTATGACAAGCAGAGTGACGAATCGCATGAACTTTAAAACTACCGAAAACCCTGATTATTACCAAAGTAAGAAGCTGCCCGAGATTGAATCCTTAACTTTATACCATATAATACCCGAATGTTAATAGTCGATAAAGTAGTGGTATCCTCAGATGTGATCAAGGAGACTTTTGTCTGCGACCTGCAACGGTGCAAGGGCGCATGTTGTGTAGAGGGAGATATGGGTGCTCCACTGGCAGAGGAGGAACTCGATCTAGTGGATAGTGTCGTCGAAGTGGTGAAGCCCTACCTTGCCAAAGAGGCCATAGAAGTCCTCGACGGAGAGGGAGGTTACGTCCTCGATGAGGATGGCGACTACTCCACGACCACGATCAACGGTCGCGAATGTGCTTTCGCCTACTACGACGAACAGCAAGTGTTGAAGTGCAGCATCGAAAAGGCCCATCAAGAGGGCAAAACCGATTTCCAAAAGCCAGTCTCGTGCCACTTATACCCGATAAGGGTCCAACGGCTGGCGGGTCATGACGCGCTGAACTACGAAAGGTGGCACATCTGCTCACCTGCTTGTGATCTTGGGCAGGAGCTCAAGGTACCGGTGTACAAATTCCTCAAAGGTGCACTCACCCGCAAGTACGGCTCGACCTGGTACCAGAAACTGGAATCGGCGGTACAGCAGCGCCAGGAAGATTAGTCAGTCAGCTGAAAATGTTCACGAAAACGCTCCCGCCAGACGACGTAGCCGCGCTTATTGAGATGCAGTAGATCCGATAGATAATAGGCGGTGCTGGGGTGATGCCCTTGTTCAAGCATGCTATCGTAGATATTGATGAATTCCATATCGGGATGCGATTCCACCTCCTCTCTGAGTTGTGCGTTGACCCACTTGATCGTGGGGATCAAATAATCCCGAGCCGGAGATGGCTTGATACTGACAAAATGAATTTTGATGCCCGGAAAGCGATCCCATACCATGGCCCGCATCCTGTAAAATCGATCAACCACCTCTTCCTTCGCCACACCTTGGCCCAGGTCGTTGTCGCCGATATAGAGAACGAATTGCTTCGGAGTAAACAACGAAAAGAGCGACGGAAAGTGGTGCATGCACCATAAGAACGAGGAGCCGCCAAAACCCAGATTGATCAAGTCGAGCGGGGCCAGGTCCTCCTCCATTCTCAGCCAAAGTCGGAAGGAAGAACTGCCATAAAAGGCGGTTGTCTCCGCCGGTCGCTCGAGTTGCTGAATCTTTTCTTTTAAATGTGCAATCTCCACATCATAGAAATGTGGATCGTCTGTAAACGTCATAACATCCTACGCAGAAATGAGCTGCCTTGCTTCGACCTGATGAGTCACACCCAGGGCCTTCACATCCTCTACGTAAGCTTTGTATACGTCTTGATAGTTGTTGAGAAAACCGGTCATCTGTCCCTTGCTACAACCTCTCGTTAAATGGTCGCTAACCCTAAAGGGTTCCTGAATTACGCATTTAAAGATATTGTGTCGAACACGTTGATCAAAATTAGCAACCGCTATTGGAATGATGAGTGGCTCTTTTTGAAGGCTAAGTGCCAAATTAAAGGCACCAGATCGGAAAGGACCTGGCGATTCGGCTGTCGTGAATGACGTGCCCTCCGGGCTGATGATCAGGTTACGGCCAGCAGCCAGCTCCTCTGCCGCCTGATGATAGAAGGTATTTCTTGCCTGCTGCTTCATCTCAGGAGTCAGTTGCTCTACATCCGATTCCGGTGTGAATACGTTGATGTGCCCCAACCGCTTGTAGTACTCCTGATGACCAAACTCTCCTCCCCGCCCAATCCGCACGATGCGCGTGCCGGGGTCCCCGTATTGCGGATAGAGGATCATTGAACTGATAAAGTGCGCATCCAGCGTGATCTGGAAGCCGTTAGGCAGCGTGTTGTAGATGTGATTGCGCAGGTGATTGTAGATGAAAATATTGCCTCCGGTATTAGGCAACCGGTCCATGCCTTCAATGATATATTGGGTATGCCCAAAGGTATTGATCACTTCCTCAGCACATCGTTTTCTTACGATCGTCACCGGAGCCGTGACAGGTTGACTGCTCACCTCCTTATACACTTTTACCAGACCCTCAAAAAACAATTGCTCACGCCTCGTTTCTTGTAAAATATCGAGGCATATATTTGAGAGTTGCTTTTCCAAGGAATCTCCATTGAGCCTTGTATCTTCAAGAATGGCGAATGCATCCTTCAAGGTCAGTGGGCTCTTTAATAGGTAAGGCAGCTTATTGAGCTGCGAATCTAACTCCAGGCGCGTGGCATTTTGCTGGATCAGACTCATGATCGTGAGCCATTCCTGATCATAGCGTTTGAGCACCAGCCTCGCCCTCAGTGTCTGCAATCGATTGGAAATCAACCAAAGTATCCGGAGATGAAACGCGATGGCCAGTTCGATGTCGTCTTCAAAAAGCTGCTGAAATATGGCCCTGGGTATAAAAAAGACTTCAGTAGGTGTCTTGACCGAAGCCGACAGGATATGCCCCTCACCAATGACACCAGACCACCCGATCACATAGCCAGGACTCGTGATGGTGCGAAGTGGTACCTGACTCCCATCTCGTGTATGATAGTAGCAGTCAACTTCTCCCTCCTTCATCAGAAGGAATCCTTCCTTCCTCTCGCGCTCCACGAATAGTGACTGACCCGCCCCGTACAATCGCTTCTGGGCTGCCGGGAGTATTCGCCGCAGAAAGGATTCGTCAAATACCTCAAAAAACGGTGACTTCCGTAGAATATCCAACGCCTCGTCGTCGCATCGATCCAGGTGCTCAGGTGTCGAGATCGTCGGCGAAAATCGATCAGGTCCGTTGGTCTTGTCAAGGAACTTCCCTGTCTCACGGATCAACTTGCGAGCCTCTACCGTGAGGAACTGTAAAAAAGCCAGATAATCTTTTGGGTGCTGGTCAAAGTAGGTTTGTAGGCGTGAGACGTCCCAGCAGATCAGGGATGCGGTGGATGAGCTGACTTTGATCGTGACTGTATACCGATGGGGAGAATTCAATCCACTCCACCCCATAGGTGTCATGGCTTGACCCCGACGTCCAACCAGCAATTCCTTCCCTTTCTCCTCAATATTGATATAGAGATTGACCTTGCCGTTGAGTAACAAATAGCAACGATCCGCCTGTGCGTATTGCTCAGTCAGTTTGGTGCCTCTCAGATAGTCTACCTGCTCACCGAGTAAAATCAATCGATCAAGTACCGCTCTTTCCAAAAGGCTTCTGTTCAGGTTTGCATTTCAAATGGTTCTACAAAACCAAACAATTAATGGAATATTGTCAATAGGAAGTACTTATTATTGATTACTTATTACATATCGATTCAATTGATTGCCAACTATGAAAAAAAGATGTCAGATTGTTCATGGTTATTCCGATAGTGGCAAGGCGCAACCATGGGTATCATTCACTTCGATAAGCAATATCAGTATGAATTTTGGATGTGAGGCACCCCAAAAGCGTCGCTACTATAGTGATTGCCTTTTTCTTCTTCGGTCCAATACGTATTGGAGGAGCATCGCCTGATCGTCTGCAGCCATCGGAGATAGTGCTTCGACAAGCTGCTTCT
>JBCCXG010000212.1:0-8978 GCA_039191945.1 Bacteroidota bacterium | reverse complement strand
GAAGCCTCCTTTACCTGGTACCTCCGCTTCGTGCAGCAGATTGACGCGGTTCGATTGCCACAGCTCAATCGCATCGCATTTTCTTGCCTCGACTGGTCGTGCGAGGCGGTTGCTCTGCTGTGGGAGCAACGATCCCGAGCAGACCTGGATGCGAACACGACGAATACGCTGCTCACCCTCGCTCTTGACAACGGGTGCATCAAAAAAGAATTTTTCGAGGAGCTGGCCTGGCAGGTCATAAGAACCGAGCAAAACATCAAACTCGTCCAACTTATCGCAGGTAAATTAGCTGCCGATGGGCAAAGACAGCTGGCCGCAGACATCTACAACTACGGTCTAGAATTCACCCAAGATGAATCGACCCTTCTCGAGATATTAATAAAACAAGCCGTACTTCATCAAGTGCGGGGAGATTATCCCAACGCCAGGCGATTTGCACGAAAGATACTCGCCCAACATCCGGGTCACGAACTGGCGCACGAACTGATTGGGGACCTATATTTTGACAGCTACTACAACTGTAAAAAAGGTATCAGTCGTGTGGAGGATAGAGCGATCTTCATCGCAGCTTACCGGCAATACGAATTGGCCGGCGCCGCGGAGAAAATGAATTTAGCCAAAGAGCAGTTTCCCTCTGGCCAGGAAATCTTCGAAGATCTTTTCTCCGTGAACGAGGTCTTCACTGTTGGATGCTGGGTCAATGAATCTGTCCGATTGGACAAGAGAGATTAGTACTCAAATTACTTCTTGCTCGCATCAAAGAGCTTTTGCTTTTCATCTTTGCTCAAACTCTCGTAGCCAGACTGCGAAATCTTATCCAGGATGGCGTCAATCTCTTCTTGGCTGGACTTCGATTTTGCTCCACTCGCTTTTTTACCAGCGCTTTTTCTAGTCCTGGATGCTGGGGGTGTTTTTTGCTTCTTCCGATGAGAGACCTTGATATTGGGCTGTCGCACAAATAGACTCTTGACAAAATTGATGAAGCCAATCACCCATGCACCCAAATCGGTCCCACTTTGTAGCTGCTTCACGTACAGGTAGCCCATGAGTGCTCCACCCAGGTGCGCGACATTGCCACCTGCATTGGAGCCGACCGACCCCAGAAAAGAAATGACAATGAAAAAGGCGGCAATGTATTTGATCCGAACCGGGCCCAGGAATAGCAAGAAAAAGGTATAATTAGGGACCAACGTTGCTGCCGCCACCATGATAGCATTGACCGCACCCGAGGCCCCAACCATTCCCGGAACAGCCCCGGCCCTCTCCACGTAAAACGGAAGTACGTTGTAGGCAAACAAGTAGGCCAGTGCGCCCGCCATAGCACCGACGACATAGATGCTCACCACTTTTTCATTCCCAAGGTACTCAACGATGATCCGTGAGAACCAATACAGGAAAAGCATATTGAATAAAATATGAAATATACCGCCGAGACTATGCGCAAACGCATAAGTGATGATGGTCCAAGGTCGGAAAATGAAGTCTGTAAAAATGGGCGGAATGCTGAATTGATTGTGTATCAACTCAAAGACTGGCGCAAAACCAAAAAGCTCTGAGAACACCCACAACCCTCCAAGGAAGAGGAAAACGACTACATTGATGATGATCAGCTGGGCTGCCGCATTGTTGGGCTTGTTCCAGGCATTTTTGAAATCATCGAGAATACTATTTGTCATCTGTTTAGTAAAGTCTTGTCTTGTCTTGTTGCCAATACTTTATCAAGAAGTAAGCAATTGCTGCGCCCCCCAAATGTGCCAAATGCGCTACTGTATCCCCCTGAGCCCGATTGATCTCAGAATAAACCTCGTAAACCAACAAGGCGCTGACCAGGTATTTCACCTTGATTGGAAAAAGGAAATACAGATAAATTTCCGTATTCGGGAAAAGCATCAGCAATGCCATCAACAACCCAAATATAGCGCCTGAGGCACCTATCATCTGTCCGTCTATGTAGAAAGAGGCAATCCTGTCCACGAGTGCGACAGCATCAGACTCGTATGTCTCCGGAGCATCGTAGTAATCTTCCGCAAATTGATACAGCTGCCGGCTATCATACAGCGGCTTCCCGTACTCAAAGGCAAACAATCGAAAAGTATCGGGATCAGGATTGGATTGGAAGATCTCTTGTTCGCTTTTGATCTGCCTTTTTTCAAAAAGGTCTGCCACTCCAAAAAGTACACCACCACCGATCCCGCAGGCCAGGTAAAAGATCAGAAAACGCTTCGAGCCCCAGACCATCTCCAGCATAGGCCCGGCAAAAAAGAGGATGATCATGTTGCCAATGATATGCCTCCAACCCACCACTGAGTGAAGCCACATGTAAGAGAAAAACTGATGCACCCCAAACTCGTCGCTGAAGACCACTCGCAGCGCAAACAAGTCAGTGATGATGGGAAACGCCTTTTGCAAAAACCAGATCCCGATATTGGCTATCAGGAGGTTTTTCACCATGGGTGTTAGTCTAAACATGCGTTATTTCTTAAAATAGCTCGCAATTTGATCAAGGCCCAAAACTACGAAAGTTGGGTGGCCATTAGGCGTGTAATTTGGCTGCTCACAGGCAAATAGTTGATCGATCAACTCGTCCGCTTCTTTGTTGTCCAATACTTTTCCTCGGCTGATTGAAGTACGCGTCGCCAGGGCACGGGCCAGGTTTTCGCGCTGCTCCAGGCGCAGTTTGTCTCGATTGTCCTTGAATTGTTCTATCAACCCTTCAACGATCTCTCGCTCATTATGATTCGACAAATCTGCGGGCACCCCTGTTAAGACAATACTTCTACTCCCAAATGTTTCAAAATCGAAGCCAAGCTGTCGAATTTCTTGTCTGAGCTCTTGTACCAGGGTGAAATCCCCGTCACTCAAGGACAGTTGCTGCGGGAAGAGACAAGACTGCGAGGTAGCTCGGGCACCGTCCAGCGTGCGCAGGTACTTCTCAAACAAAATGCGCTCATGCGCCGCACTCTGGTCGATGATAACCATACCTGACTTGACTTGACGGACGACATAGCGCCCGTGGAGCTGCAGGGACTTGGAGGCTTCTGTGGCCGAATTCGCCTCACGATCCAGGGCCATACCACTGGGCACCCTCATGGTTGTTGGTGCATCCGCTTCCATACCCATCTCCATTTGTGCCTGCTGACGCACATCCTCATCCTCCCTTTTCGCAATATCGTAGAGCTTCTCCCAATTCAATGCCCCGCGGTCCTCTTGCTGGTCAATCGCCCGAAATCGCTCGTAATTGCGGTCGCTAGGTGTTTCCATCGTCTCTCGTCGGGAAGTGAAGTATTCGAAGTTGACATCAGAGTCGAAGTCGAGAGAGGGTGAAACGTTGAATTTTGACAGGGCCTGTCGTACACTGGACAGGATGATCCCGTAAAGCAGACGCTCGTCCTGGAATTTTACCTCGGTCTTAGTAGGATGCACATTGATGTCGACCCTAGCAGGGTCCATCTCTAGAAAGAGGACGTAAAAGGGGTGGAAATCGTCAGGGATCAATTTGTCATAGGCGGTACTCACAGCATGGTTCAGATAGTTGTTTTTGATATAGCGGCCATTGACGAAGAAAAATTGTTCTCCGCGGGTCTTTTTGGCATACTCAGGTTTTCCGATATATCCCTGGACTTTGACATCAGGCGTGGTCTCCTCGACCGGTATGAGCTGCTGTTGATAATTGCGGTTGAAGAGCTGAACGATCCTTTTGCTCAGCTTGCCTCGCTCCAAACGGTAAGCCTCTGCGTCGTTGTTGAAGAAAGTGAATGCAATATCCGGATAGGCCAGCGCCACCCGATGAAACTCGTCGGAAATGTGACGATATTCCACCGGATTAGACTTCAAAAAGTTGCGCCTGGCCGGCACATTAAAGAAAAGATTTTTAACCCCAATTGAGGTCCCCGGTGCCGTGGCTATCGGTTCATGTTTTTTGATCTCAGATCCTTGTACGACAATCTCTGTACCCACCTCCTGATCATGCAGTCGAGTACGCATTTCTACTTGGGCCACCGCCGCTATAGATGCAAGGGCCTCCCCCCTGAACCCCATTGTCCTGATCCTAAAGAGATCCTCCGATTGAGTAATCTTGGATGTCGCATGCCGCTCAAAACTCATCCTGGCATCAGTGGTGCTCATGCCCACACCATCGTCGACGACCTGTACTAGTGACTTGCCTGATTCACGCACAATCAGCTCAATCGACTTGGCCCCTGCGTCCACCGCATTCTCCAGCAGCTCCTTCACTACAGAGGCTGGTCGCTGCACGACCTCACCTGCCGCTATTTGGTTGGCAATCCCCTCCGGCAATAACCTAATGACATCATCCATGCCTACTTTCTGATCATCTTTCTGAAGCGGAAGTAGAAGTAGACAGGTATCACAATGATCAATGCGTAAGCGATATCATTCCCAAGGTAAAGCCAGCCTACCACAGTCAGGGAGAGGATGGCTGCAATCAGCAATTGAATCAGACTTGCGTTCGGAGTGGATGCTGCTTTCCTTTCGAAAGTAATGCGATGGCCAGGGTTACTGGCCGCCTCACCTCTCAACTCCGCCCGGATTCGCTCGGTTCGCTCTTCCAACTCTTCCTTGATGGGATCATAATATCGAGGCTTGACCTCAAACTGTTTGTTTCTGGGGAGGCGGATCAAAGATGGAAAGCGCATGCTGCAGTAAAATTTGATTGATAAAGTATTCGGATTTTGCCACCGATATTGTGGCCCTCCAGCAGGAGAAATTAAACGAATAATCCGAAAATAGGGTCCAACTTTTTGGTAAAAATAGTGAACTCTCACGGTACCCATTGACTCCTGTAGTATTCAGTCTGGGATGCTATTCTGATGTAACATCGAAGGTCAATTATTGGTATCAACGGCTCGATTGACACTCAAAATCATTATATTGCTAGTTGCGTAGTCGCTCAATTCTGGCGAAAAGCTATTCTAGCATGACTCTTGCTTGCCTAGGGTTGGAAGGATGTTTTTCATCGGAATTAGGGGACAACGTGCGAAACAATGAAACCTTACTATAGACAACTAAGAGCTACCATCTTGGGGCTCATACTGGCAAACTACGCGCTAGCTGGAGACTTCGATTGGGCGTTCGAGGAGTTTAGCGAAGAGGTACGTACACACCTTTGGTTAGACTTACGAAATGCCACTGAATCCCCTGACCCCGTGGTCATCTCAAATTTCGGAGGGGTACTTGTTGATGAAGATAGTTTCGAGGAGATAAAGACGCTTCAAGGCACGGCAGAAACCGCTATTACTTACGCCTTGACCACGTCGATGAATATAGGTTCGCGGGATTATCCGGATCTCCGGACGCTGGCAGCCTTGAGTGACGAGCGGATTCTCGATCAGTACATAGAGGGATATATTGCTGAGGCTGCTGCACTTGGAGCCGACTTCCTATTATTACCCGACACCACAACCTTGGCCAAGGAGGAATTGGAAGTCCTTCACAAATTTGACGAACACCAACCCGGCTTCTTCATTTCTCCGACCTTCAACCATCTGGATGGCAAGTGGAAGAAGAGAGATATCCTCCAACACCTCACCCCGGACGAACTGTTTCTCTCTGATCGACCCCTTGATCGGCGACTCGCGAAGACATTCAAAAAGCTTGACAAAAAACCAATTATTGCCTCTACTTACGGGCTCAGAGCATTCTCAATGGATGCTCCTGAGTTGCACGAGGCACTACTGACGCTCATCTATGATCGGTCCATCACCTACATCAAAAATCAAGAGGTACGCTCAATTCCTTACGAAAAACCCGACCTGTACCTACTGACTGACCGACCATTTGGGGAACTCCACCAGGAGCTCGATCGATACTATCGTGTGCATCTTGCCCTCGAGGAACAACCGGATCCAAACGCACTGCTCATTGTAGACGCACGATGGAGAGCGGATTATTTTGGGCCGGTCTTGGCGCAATATGATCCCTCGCTACAAGTCCTCGCCTTGGTCTCGGGCGAAACCGACCTGGTGCCAGCAGCCGATGAATACCTGTTTTTCACAGAAAATCACGAACTGCATCATCGCAAAATTCCACAGATACTTTATGGTGCCAGAGGAGTCGAAGGCAGAAAAGTTGGCCTCGGATTGAGTCCCGATGCCGTTTATGAGCCGATACCCAACTTTGGGAAACTCCGATACGCAGAACCCGAATGGGTTGGACTCTCATCGATGGGCCTTGAAAATATCCAATCTGTGGCAAAAGAAATGATCGAGCACATGGCTGCTCCAGGATGCCAGGTGACGGTGATTAAGAATGGAGCGATCGTGTATGATGAAGCCTTTGGACATCTTACCTATGACAGTTTGTTGCCGGTCAGTCAGCAAACCCTATACGATGTCGCCTCAGTCACGAAAGTGACGGCCACGCTATTGGCCATCATGCATCAATACGAGCAAGGTCACTTCCAATTGGATGATTCAGTTGCTATGCATCTTGAGCAGTACCAGGGCTCAAACAAAGGCCAGATTACCATGCGACAGCTCTTGGCTCATCATGCAGGTTTACGCTCTTACGAAGCACTTTGGCAGCGGAAGTTCTCCGGTGATTTACTAGAACCCTTCTCGTATGCCTCTCCCAACGACTCCGTCAATGACGTCAGAAACTACGGATTCCCCATCCATCCGGTCATGGCTGATTCCATCCGAAGCTGGTTGGTCCAGAGTCCCCTGCTTCGCAAGCGAGATCGCTACCATTACAGTGATTTAGGATTTATGATCCTGCAGCAACTGTCGGAGCACTTTGCCGGTATGTCTTTGGAGCAATATGTCGTGACTCATTTTTACCACCCCATGGGTTTGCATCGCACGACCTTCAACCCGCTAGAAAAGGGGTTTGAGATCTTTGAAATCGCTCCCACAGAGTACGATCATCGCTACCGACGTAGCCTGGTTTGGGGGGCGGTCCATGACAGGAATGCTGCAATCTTCGGGGGAGTGGCAGGTCACGCAGGGCTGTTCTCATCGTCAAGAGAACTCGCCATCTTGATGAATATGGTGCTCAATGATGGATACTATGTGGGACGTAGGTATCTGTCGCAGCAGACCATTGACACCTTCAACCAACAGTATTTTGCCAATAGCCGGAGGGCACTAGGATGGGATAAATTGGATCCAAAAAGAGAAAACGTTTCCCTACTAGCATCTCCAGAGAGTTTTGGACACAAAGGATTTACTGGCACCATGGTTTGGGCCGACCCAAAACATGACCTCGTCTACACCTTCGTTTCTAACAGAGTCTACCCTGATGCCAAAAACGGTAAGCTGATGCGATATGAGGTCCGGGAGCGGATGCAGGACATTATCTATAAATCAATTTTATCGATACAATAATCGCTGACGAACATTTCCAGCTTCTGGAGCGTTTAAATTGGCGGTATGAAAATCGGCATTGTTTGTTATCCCACTTATGGTGGAAGCGGTGTGGTTGCTACCGAGCTAGGTAAGGCCTTGGCGAAGAAAGGTCATCAGATTCACTTCGTCACCTACTCGCAACCCACTCGACTAGACTTTTTTCATGAAAACCTTTTCTACCACGAGGTATCGATCAAGAACTATCCATTGTTCGACTACCCCCCGTATGAATTGGCACTGGCGAGCAAAATGGTTGATGTTGTTCAACACGAGAATCTCGAGGTCCTGCACGTCCACTACGCCATTCCGCACGCATCAGCAGCCTATATGGCCAAGCAGATCCTCGACCGGCAAGGGATATTCATACCCGTCATTACCACTCTGCATGGTACAGATATTACCCTCGTAGGAAAAGACGCAACCTATGAGCCAGTCGTCACCTTTTCTATCAACGAGTCCGACATTGTGACTGCGGTCTCGGAAGACCTCAAGAAAGATACCTATCAGCACTTTCAGGTGACAAAAGACATCGAGGTCATTCACAACTTTGTGGACTTTGATCGATTCAGGAAGCAAAAAAAGGATCACTTCAAGACGGCCATATGTCCCAATGGGGAACGCCTCCTCGTACATACTTCGAACTTTCGGAAGGTCAAGCGAGTACAGGACGTCATACATGTATTCAGCAAAATAAGAGAGGTGATCCCGGCGAAACTCCTGCTTGTGGGAGATGGGCCCGAGCGATTTCCCATGGAGGAGTTGTGCAGGGAAATGGGCCACTGTGATGACATCCGCTTCTTAGGGAAGTTGGAGGCCGTCGAAGAGGTGCTATCGGTAAGTGACCTATTTCTCATGACCTCGGAAAAGGAAAGCTTTGGATTGGCCGCACTGGAAGCCATGGCTTGCGAAGTGCCAGTGGTCAGCACCAATGCCGGTGGATTGCCAGAGTTGAATATCGACGGACAGTCCGGATACCTTTGCGACATCGGCGATGTAGAGACGATGGCGCGCCGAGCCCTAGAGATTTTGGATGACAAAAACCTTGCCCGTTTCAAAGCTGGCGCCCTTGCCAGAGCAAAGGATTTTGAAGTGGATCAAATTTTGCCTTTGTATGAAACTCTTTATGAAAAAAGTCGATTAAAGACTCAAGTATCTGCTGGTAGTCTGTAATTTCACTGGGCTATTCAGCGTGTGACAAAAGGCTATTTACCCGTAAGCAATTATGGATCCCAAAACCAAACCATCCACCAGTGGATCGAGACAACTATTCCGTAATCCGATCCTGGAGCTGCTGACCAGAACGCATATCTCCGTTACGCTCATATTATATACCGCATTGCCTGTTATCCTGTTGATCTACGGATTCAACAAAGGCCATTTGACCGTCGGCAGCGCGATCACCTTGTTTTTATCAGGTATTGTGGCATTCACTCTTGTAGAGTATCTCATGCATCGTTTCTTGTTTCATATCGAGCCGACTTCGGAGTTTCGCAAAAGATTTGCCCATATCGTCCATGGCACCCACCATGAGTTCCCAAGGGACAAAGCCCGGATTTCGATGCCTCCGCTGCCGAGCGTCTTGTTGGCCACCTTCTTTTTCTTGTTCTTCAGGCT
>JBCCXG010000211.1:0-9059 GCA_039191945.1 Bacteroidota bacterium | reverse complement strand
CTGAGGGTTTCCCAAAGGTCAAAAACTCAAAATAGATTCTTAAATATCTCTTTAGTATATGTCTTAGATGTTCCAATAATCGTTCAAATGCTTGAATTGTTTCGTTGATTGCTCAACTTTTTTCACTCTTCTGATCATTTGACCGGTTGGCGACACCTCCACTTGCAGATGTTAATTATGTCAAATCCCACTTTGCCCGAGGCTTGCGGGAGAGTAACGCATTGGCTTCCTTGTCACCTTTGAACTTCTCTTTCTTGGCATTCCATTCGAGTGGTCTACCGAGTCTCCACGCAATCAACCCCAGATGCATAGGCAGGGTCATTTCTCTGGCGTATACCAGATGTGATTCCGAAAGATCACGTGATTTCACGCTGTCCACGAAGTTTTGCTGATGCCCCGGTGATCGAGTCACGGACTCTGCAATACCCGAAAGGTCATCCACGACCTTGCCATCTATTCGGACCTCCATGGACCCATAGTCACATATCAGCGTACCCTTCTCCCCTTCAAAAAAGGCACCGATACCGCGATCTGCAGCACCCGGCACATTGGGAGGCTTAGAAGTCCAATGTATCTGCAATCCATCAAACTGATAGTCTATGTCTATCCACTGCGGGGTATCCCCCACCCCTTCGGATACATCACCCCGGGCACTCACCGAAGAAAGACCCTTTGGTGATAATGACCAAAAGACGACATCTGCGATATGACACCAAAAGTCGGCAAAAACGCCTCCTGAGTAGTCCATGAAGTATCGATAGTTGAAGTGACAACGCTCGGCCATGTATTCACGCTGTGGTGCTGGGCCCTGCCACATATCCCAATCCAATGTTGTCGGTACTTTTTGTGGCTTAGGATTGCCCAAATTGGGTGGTGTGCCTGTCTTCCACAGACGAACGGTATGTACGGGACCAATCAATCCCGACCGTATGACCTCCACTACGCGGTGATAGTTGTCTCCGGCGTGGATCTGCGTTCCCAGTTGGAATACCCGATTGTTTTTTCGGAGACTTTTCAGCATCATTTGCCCCTCTCGTACATCGTAGGAAAGCGGCTTCTCCCCGTACACGTCCTTTCCGGCCTCAAATGCCATCGAACCAATTTGCGCATGCCAGTGGTCTGGTGTGGCACAAGTGATCGCGTCGATATCTTGTCGATCCAATACACGACGGAAATCCTTGTAAGTATCCACCTTCCTTCCGGGCTGCAGCTCCTCTTGTGTCGTCTTCAGCGCTTTTTCCAACCTCAACTGATCCACATCGCACAGCGCTACGATCTCCACTTCGGGCAGGCCAGCGAACCACTTCATGTGTGCATTGCCCATACCTCCCACACCGATGTGTGCCACTCTGAGGCGGTCGCTCGCGGCCACTTTCCCTGCGAAGGAAGGCAAGACGGTCAGACCCCCTACAGCGACAGAAGCCTGCCTAATGAAATGACGTCGATTGATGCTTTGATTCATGGCTCTTGACATAACTGTAGGTTTAAAGCGTTTTGATCTCAATATTTTTGAATCTGACGACATCTCCGTGCCCACAAAATGCGATATGACCTTTTGTTTTTTTGAGCCCCGGATGATCCCTACCATCAAGCGTACCCTCCCTAGTCACCTCCTCCAGGTCGGCATCGACGATGGTTGTACCGTTCAGAATCACCTTGATCTTATTGCCGGAGACGTGTACCTCCTCCTGATTCCATTCCCCCACGGGTTTCAAATAGCCCGTTTTCGCGGCGACAAGACCGTATACGGACCCATGCACCTGGTAGGGCTTGATCTCCGCATACTTCTCATGGGTATGGTCAAGTATTTGTATCTCCTTACCGAGATAAGCCGCGTCCCCTTCGGCCGGTGTATGAATCCCCAAGCCATTGTTGGCTCCGGGCGTCAGCTGAAACTCAAATCTGAAGATGAAGTTATCATACTCACCCGCGGTATAGAGGTTACCCCCACTTCCACCTTCTTGAGGGCGAATCACTATCAAACCGTCTTCAACGACGTAGGAGTCCTTGTTTCCGACCCAGCCC
This sequence comes from Bacteroidota bacterium, assembly GCA_039191945.1. GTDB lineage: Bacteria > Bacteroidota > Bacteroidia > Cytophagales > Cyclobacteriaceae > JAWPMT01. Next base: position 7,034 of record JBCCXG010000211.1, on the reverse strand, counting down.
TCCAAGTTCTCGCCATTGAACAATGACTGGAACTGAGTATCTGGCGGACTGGTACTTGTGGTCGAGCACGACGAAACGCCCATAGCCGTAACAGCTAGAGCAACAATAAGAATGAGCGTGTACCTTTTCATGGCTAGGTTTATCAGGTAGTTAGTTATTGGCCCTCGGATTGATCAAGTAGTGTGTCTTGGAATGCACCGCTCATCAAAGCGGTTTCAATTTCAGATTTCTCCATTTGACTTTGATACCTCCTCCGTCATGGATTTGGAGAGCGATCGAACCTTCTCCTTGTCCAATCTTTTCATCTTTGATGACCACCATCTTCGTACCGTTAAGCCAGGTAGTGACCTTATCGCCTTTGGCCCGTATCTTCATCGTATTCCACTTCCCCATCTTCAGCGCGCTATCCTTTTCAGGATCCGGCTGGATGAGCCATCCTCGTCCGTACGATTCGTAAATCCCGCCACTGTTGCTCCCTGGAGGAGCGACCTCTACCTGCCAACCGCTGATTTTGGTGCCTTCTACAGTGGATCGAAAAAAGATCCCACTGTTGCCATTGGCCTCCTGCTTGAAATCGATGGATACCTCAAAGTCATCGTAATACTCCTGCGTGGCGAGGTAGCCGTACCCTTTGTCAGGTCCACTTTCACAGACCAATAGACCGTCTTCCACATACCATTTTTCTGTCCCGTGAATGGTCCATCCCGTCAGGTCTTCCCCGTTGAAGAGTTCCATTTCCTGGCCGTGCGCCAAGAGGCCTATCGAGCAGGCTAGTAAATAAAAAAGTGTTTTCATCGGCAATACTTCATTTCGAGTTTGCCGGAAGATAAGAATTAGCGATGAATCTGAACGAGCAGCTTTCTTTAAATGGTCAAGCCTCTACCAATTCGAGGTCTTCTACGGGCAGCGTCACGCCTGGAGGAAGATCCAGTTTAGGTACATCCGATAACGTCAGCCCACCGTCTGGATCGTCGGAATCGCCCTTAGGTGGCTTTGGCGGTGCACTAGGTTTGGCGAATAAAAAGAAACGAAAGATGAAAAACCACACTACCAGATCGATTACCAAAAACGTCACGAAATACCCCATTCCTTCGAAATTTGAAAAGGAAACTCGGCGCACATCTAAATGGTTATACCCAAATCACAAAAAACTGCCCTATTTCAGCCAAATACCATTATTGTGGCATTGAAAGGGTGGCTGTAACTTACAGGTTGAGCCCTTGGTTATTGTACAAAACCGACTTGATCTATGAAATACTGGAGTAATCTTTTGAACGGTACTGTGCTTCTGCTCTTCGGCCTGTGGGGATACCTCACCTCGGAGTCACCCAGCCCCACCGCGCTGATCCCCGTCTTTATCGGTGCTACTGTCTTGGCCTTACATCCGGGACTTAGAAAAGACAATCGATCAGCCGCGCACATGGTCGCATCACTTACCGTACTCATGATCTTTGGGCTCTTGAAGCCACTCACCGGTGTGATTGAGCGAGGCGATACACTAGGCATTTTTCGCGTCGTCACCATGATCTGTACCTCTATCTTCGCCTTCGCCCAATTCACTCAAGCATTCCTCCGCAATAGAGCGAAGAATAAACAAGGCCAAGCCTGAAATAGCCAGCGATGATAGCACGTGGAGATTCGACACCTCGTCCTACTTTTGCATTACTCCGATGCTAAAGGTAAAGCCCGAAGATCTTATTTCTGTACCCACTCCCCTGGTCGATGTCAGGTCCCCTGGTGAGTTCGGAGCTGGTCATATTCCGGGGGCCCATTCACTTCCACTCTTCAGCAATGAAGAGCGCGCGGAGGTTGGAATCAGTTACAAAAACGACGGACCCCAGGCAGCCATCAAATTGGGACTTGATATCGTCGGGCCAAAAATGCGAAATCTGGTAGAGCAAGCAGAAGAGTTAGGTGCACCCGCTCTTACCCTTTATTGTTGGCGCGGCGGTATGCGATCTGAAAGCATGGCGTGGCTGCTCGAAAAAGGTGGATTAGAAATTGGTGTCCTGGAAGGCGGCTATAAGGCCTTTCGCCGACAAGTCCACGGCTACTTCGACCAACCCCTACCTCTTCACGTGCTCACCGGCTACACCGGCAGTACCAAAACTGAGGTGCTACATGCCATGGCAGACCAAGGTGTGCAGGTTATCGACCTGGAAGGCTTGGCCAATCATCAAGGCTCTAGTTTTGGCAATCAGCTATCGACCTATCAACCGTCTACAGAGCAATTTCAAAATGACCTGCTCACGGCGTTTCTTCGTATGGACGCTACCCAACCTATCTGGCTAGAGGATGAGTCCATCTGCATCGGAAAGGTCAGCTTACCCGAGTCGCTATTCGAACAAATGAGCCTCGCCCCACACTATCACCTGACGATGCCGCAATCGCGGCGCATCAGACACCTGGTATCGGCCTATGGAAAATTGGAAGCTGATCAACTGATTACTGCCACACTGGCAATAAGGAAAAAACTTGGGCCGGGCCCGACAGAAGAGGCCATCGAACATCTAAGTACTGGACAAATGGACGCCGCTGCGCAAATCATACTGAGCTACTATGACCGCCAGTACCGTAAGTCCATTGATCGGAAAAAGGAACTCATTCAGGTCTATGTCGACGGCGCCAAGAAAGATATCAACCAGATCGCGAAAGAACTTATTGAGAAACAATGTCAATTAAACTAACCGCCTACAGCCACGGGGCTGGATGTGGGTGCAAATTATCTCCAGCCACGCTGCGGGAGATACTCTCCGACGCTGAGACACGATCCTTCGGCTCTCTGCTGGTAGGAAACGAAGAAAGCGACGATGCCGCGGTGTACCAACTGAACGAAGATACTTCTATCATCAGCACAACGGACTTCTTCATGCCGATCGTAGACGATCCGGGCGACTTCGGTGCGATAGCAGCTACCAATGCATTGAGCGATGTGTACGCCATGGGAGGCAGCCCGATGATGGCCATAGCGATCTTAGGATGGCCAATCGACAAACTATCTCCGGAGGTGGCTCGGGAGGTGCTGAATGGTGCAAGGAGGGTTTGTCATGAGGTGGGTATTCCATTGGCCGGAGGTCATAGCATCGACTCGCCAGAACCAATCTTCGGCTTGGCGGTGACCGGGCAGGTCCGCACTGCGGATTTGAAAAGGAATAACTCGGCACGGGAAGGAGACTTACTATACCTATCTAAACCTCTGGGGATTGGATTGGTGACCACCGCCCAAAAGAAAGGCCATGCCACGGATGAGGACCTGCGAATAGCAAGGGAATCCATGCTGCGCGTCAATGAACTGGGAGCCGCACTATCTACCCTGCCCTACGTGCATGCACTGACCGATGTCACGGGCTTCGGGCTGGCCGGTCACTTGATCGAAGTAGCAAAGGGCAGCGCCTGCACCGCTGAGGTCTCTGAGGAGCTCATCCCGAGGTTTGATTTCGTGCCAAAGTACCTCGAGCTGGGCATGTCGCCAGGAGGTACCCATCGCAACTGGGACAGTTACCGACAAGAGGTCAAGTTGCCTGGTGGGTCTGATCATCGGCTCATCGCAGATCCGCAGACGAGTGGTGGCTTATTGATTGCGGTGGATCCAGGCCACCAAGGAGCCTTCGAGCAATCGACAGCGATCGCTGGGTATCACCTGAGTCCCTTTGGTAGGATGGTCTCCCAGCAAGATCAAGCCCTGACGGTCCTAGCCCACTAGCGGCGGAAGCGGCGAAATAACTCCAAAACCTCTTCTTCCAGGATGCCTCCCGTCAGCCTGGGCCTGTGGAATGACGCATCTGCGATATCCTGTGCCGAAACCAAAATCTGGCCCAGAAATTGAGAGGCTTGGCCAATGCTAATCCCAAAGTAGATCTCCGACATTCTGGCCCAAATAGCCGCCCCCATACACATCGGGCAGGGCTCACAAGTGGTCACAAGGACAGGTTGTTCCAGATGGCGAAGCTGAGGCCCTAGATTTAGCATAGCGTGAATCTCCGCGTGGTACAACGGCCCATCTTGCTTTCCGGTATTGGCCGCGACCTCTACCACTCGCTCTCCATCTAGGATGACCGCTCCAAACGGTGTTTGATGCTCTTTGGCGATGGCAATCGCCGCATCCATGGCTGCCCGTATGGGTTCATTCATGCAAGGGAAACCTGGACTACCCACCTTTGTTCAGTGGCCCTATTCGTCTCGAAGGGACTTGACCGGGTTGGCCCTGGCAGCGTGGAAGATCGTGCTTCCGGTAGTCATCAGGCCCACAATGACCAAGGTGAGCCCTCCCATCATCACTGGGATGATACCAATGGGGAGCCGATAGGCATAGATCTCCTCAAGCATCGTGTCCGCAATGAAGTAGCCTCCCACACCACCCAAAAGCGCCGCAATCCCCAGTATAATAGAAAACTCTCTACTCAGTAGGGCGATCATGTGTTGAATAGATGCACCGAGGGCCTTGCGGATACCAATTTCCTTTGTTCGACGCTCGACATTCAGAGATGCCAGCGCGAAGATGCCAGCCGCTGACAGCAGGCCGCCAAGGATCGTCAGGAAAATGAAGATTTTCTTAAGGTTGGTATTCGTCCGGCGGATGGAACCCATGGTCATGTCTTCCTGAAAGCGACTCATGAAGGGACGGTTCTCAAACTCCTCCTTCCAGATGGCCTCGATTTCATCTTGTAACTGAGGCAGTACCGTAGCGGAGGTGGATTTCACAAGCATCATTTGATACTCGTTCGGCTTCGAACCATAAAAGACAAAGGGCTCCGGGTCACGAGACCGAAATAGATTATCCACATGATTCTCAACAACACCGACAATGCGTTTCCGCTCGCCTCTGACGGTGATAGCCTGATCAATGGGGTTTTGCAAACCGGCTTCCTTCACAAAGGCTTCGTTCACCACCATTGCCGCGGTCTGATCTGAAGTCAAGTCCATGTCCAGGAATCTTCCGGACTTGAGCTTAAGACCCATTACTTCGAAGAAGTCTTCTCCTACCTCGATATTCTGCACCGCATAGTCCGTCGTATCGATCGTCACGGGAAAAGGGTAACTACTGAAACCCAAGCCATGGTGCGTAATAGCGGAATTGCTCACAAGCGGATGACCTGTTAGGCGATTCTTGATGACATCATACTCTGCACTCGCCATGATATTGACCGAAAGCACGTCATCCATGTCAAAGCCATGGTCTACTTGCTCCTGGTATTCGGCATTTTGCACAATGGCGATTCCATTGACGAGTACGACCACCGATATCGCAAACTGCAAGCCGACTAATGTCCTGGTGAAGAAGTTCGTTCCCTTCACTCTTACCTTTCCCTTTAGCAGCGTGACGGGCTGGTATCCGCTATTGGCCAGAGCCGGATAGAGGCCAGCCACTACTGCAGCCACAAAGACCAGCACAATGACTGTGATCATTAGGTTCAACCCATTGAGATCTTCTAGACCATAGGTCAAGCCCCACATGTCGGTAAACTCCCTCACTATGACATTGGAAACTGCCATGCCCGCAATGAGCGCCAGCAGGATGGTCAGCACCATTTCGAAAATGAACTGCGAAATGATTTGAAGCCGGCTCGCACCAATTACTTTCCGAACCCCCACCTCTTTGAGCCTCCTCGCTGCCATAGCAAAGGAGGTATTGGCCAGGTTGAAGCAAGCTACCAGCAAAATCAGAAGTGCCATCACAGAGAAGATCACTAGCGGAAAGACACTCATACGCGCATTGGTCACATGCCAGGCCACATCATCTTGGGTAAAAGGTGCCTTGAATGGCTCGAGTTGAAAGGATTGTACTTGAAGGTCCTCTCTCATCTCATTGCGCAACTCAACGTAGGGCTGCAGCTGCGACGCAATGGAAGTGGCATTGTCTGGGTGCTCGAGCTCCAGGTAAAGTGCCACATCCCGCCAGTCGCCCCACTCCGAACTGGTCAGGTCATAAGTGTCTTGAAAGTGCTCGATGCGCATCATAATGTCGAAGACCAATGAGCTGTTCAAGGGTAACTCTTTTACCACGGCTCCTACCTCGAGTTTCTCCTCGTGATTGTTAGCAAAGTGTAGGGTAAGGATCTTGCCAATCGCGGATGAGTCGTCAAAGTACTTTTCAGCCATGGATTCACTAATCACGATCTTGCCCAGATCCTGAAATGAGGTAAGCGAGCCTTCAACGATGTCAAATTCGAACAGATCAAAGAAACTCGCATCCGCCAAAGCTATGCCTTCGTTGAAGGCGTCGTCGCCATACCGCACAAAGCCGCCATCAAAGCCGAAACGGGTGTAATTCTTAATACCAGACAGATCATTGTACATGTCTGGGCCAAGATTCAAAGGAGTGACCATGTGTTGCCCGGTATTGCCATCACTAAATGTCACTCTGGTGTGGACCATGAAGATATCTTCGACTTCCTCGTCGGAAAAGGTCTGGTCAAATTCGAGGTTGTATGCGACCAACAAATAAGCGGTGACGCAGCAGGCCAGGGCAATACCAAGACCCAGCATATTGATAATGACGTAACTCTTGTTACGTAGCAAATGGCGAAGACCGACTTTGATGAAGTTCTTGAGCATGAGAGTTAAAGGCTTATTGCTCAATAGTACGACAAGTGCCGGCCCTAGATTTCACCAGGTAGTCACGAGTTGTCAATAATTGTCACGAGCCCTCAAGGAGCCAGACAAAGTCGTAGGCATGTAGTTCGATCTCGCCTTTCTTACTTCTGTTTTCCATGAGATCATTGCACTCAGCACTAAGCTGGAGCCTTTTCGCGCTTTGGGTCAGGTTGAAATAAGCCAGTAGTCTTGGGCCTTCTTTGAGCGGGCGCCGCTCAATGGCCAGAAGTCCGTCCTCTATTGGGGGAAAAGAATACCTGCCCAGTGGATGGAATTGTGACACCTGTTGGCGAACTGTTATCATCTCCCGAAGACCCTTTAAAACTTGCGCATTGATGGAGGACGCATCTCTGAGCCAAGTCTCAATTGCCGATCGAATGAATTTTTGGCGATTGATTGCACGAGGGTAGCGTTTCTGCTCCAAGCCTTCCAAATCATTT
>JBCCXG010000210.1:0-9095 GCA_039191945.1 Bacteroidota bacterium | reverse complement strand
TCCAAAGGAAAGGACAGCTTGCTCTATTTGCAAAAGCATCCGATTACTGACAATGAAACGGAGATCACCGTCACCGTCGGTGCGAAGCCCACGAAGGGCGGCATCGACCCGCTAAATAAATTCATCGATCGCAATCCGGATGACAATGTGAAGACAGCTAGTGAAAGGAGTGCTAGCTAAAGCAACACACAGAATTAGTAATCGTATGAAAGGCCACCCCAAAGGGTGGCTTTTTTTATTGGGAGACAGCGTGCATCCCTTCGAGCCTGGTGTAGTCCCGCTCTCCGCTTTATCGCGTTCCGCGCTACCCTCCCGCAGATCTAGACGTTGATTGGACAAGCATCTGCTGTGGACGATGAGCTCAAAGTCCACAAATTCCAAACTTATGACCTCCACCGATGCCACTCCGATCGGGTCTAGTTGGCCGGAGGAGGTGGTTCGGACCTCCCTGCCCACACGTCTTGGGAAGCTGGTGAGGACACCAGCAATGCGTGGAAAGGATCAAAAAGAAAACAGTATCAGTCAATCCCCTACGCTTTGTCGGTGTCCCCACCGGCTTCCAAAAAACGTTAAATTGTACTCGTGGAACTTGGGCAACTCTACTTCTACACGGCGACAATCCTCAATTGGCAGAACCTCCTTGCCCCCCAGAGGTTTAAAGAGATCATCCTAGATAGCTGGCTATACTTGACCGCCAAGAGGAAAGATCAAAGTCTATGCTTTTGTCATCATGCCCAGTCACATACATCTCGTTTGGGAGCTACTTGAAAGAAATGGTAATGAAATGCCCAATGCAAGCTTCACAAAGTTTACGGGGCACAAATTCTTAGAGGAATTGAGGAAAAACCAGCCACGGCAACTCCGGAGGTTTGGAACGAATAAAGACGATCGATCGCACAACTTCTGGATTGAAAAGCCTCTACCGAAGCTGATCTATACCCCAGAGGTGATTTACCAGAAGCTCGACTATATGCATAACAATCCCTGTCAGGGAAAATGGATGCTCGCCCCGAGCCCAGTAGAGTATGAGTATTCTTCGGCGGCATTCTACGATCTAGGTGGTAAGGATTTCGGTTTCTTATCACACATCGGAGAAAGAATATGACTTGATTCCTATTCTTAGAGTAAGGGCCCCGTTGGGCGATGTCATCCATGATCCCTGAAGCTAGATCGGTCTCCCCACCGCTTGAGGGAAGCTGGTCAGGACACCAGCACAGCTAGGTTCTTATGCTCACTCATACGCAATGTCAGTGTCCCCGACTTACGAAAAGCCCATCGAACCCACCCTTTCGAATAAGGTGTACGCGAAATGGACTAATTGCACAACAGCGCCTTCTAAAGCGATAAGCTTATGCTGAAGCCACATCCTGCGTTGAGGCGCGAGGGTATTTGGTACTTCAGATTTCGTGTGGAAAACGTAGTCAGCTGGACAATGGATAGCCGACTGGGGCTTTTGAGCTGATTGAACCCCATCCAGCCTCATAAAACTGCAGGCTTACTTTGGACTATTGAATGAGGCGTGCGACGGCAAACAATCCTTAAGCCGGAGGTCGAGACAAGGCTTGGATTGTGCGGGAGATAGAGGGGCTGATGGCTCGACCCGGCCTGGGCTGGATCCTCGTGCGATGGGTCGTGCGGCTGGCAGTGCGCCAACCCCTACATCTCACCCTTTTTTCCTGCTAGCAGGAACAGTACCGCCATTCGCACGGCTACACCGTTCTCCACTTGCTGTAGGATGATGGAGTGCTCAGAATCGGCGACGTCGCTGGTGATCTCCACCCCTCGGTTGATCGGTCCGGGATGCATGATGGTGATCTCCTTGTCGAGCGAATCCAGCAGCTGTTTATTGACTCCATAGTACAGGGCATACTCTCTCAACGATGGGAAGTAAGTCATTTGCTGCCGCTCGAGCTGGATCCGGAGGATATTGGCCACATCGCACCACTGCAAGGCCTTGCGTATGTCAAATTCGACTTCCACGCCCAGGCTCTCGACGTGCTTCGGCATGAGCGTGGGAGGACCGCACACCTTGACTTGAGCTCCAAGTTTTTGCAGCGCGTAAATGTTGGACAAGGCGACGCGAGAATGCAGGATATCTCCGATGATCACCACCTTCTTGCCCGATATCTCCCCGAGCTTTTCCCGAATCGAATAGGTATCCAATAGGGCCTGCGTTGGGTGCTCGTGCGTGCCATCTCCTGCGTTGATGATGTTGGCTCCGATATGCCGCGCGAGGTAGTAGGGAGCCCCTGGACTCGCATGTCGCATGACGACCATATCGACCTTCATCGACAGAATATTATTGACCGTATCGAGTAGCGTCTCCCCTTTCTTCACTGAGGAACTGCCGGATGAAAAGTTGATTACATCTGCAGAGAGTCGCTTTTCTGCCAATTCGAAAGAGAGCCTCGTACGGGTTGAATTCTCGAAAAATACGTTGGCAATGGTCACATCACGCAGAGAAGGCACCTTTTTGATGGGCCGCTGGAGGACATCCTTGAAGTTGTCCGCCGTCTCAAAAATCAACTGAATCTCATCTTGCTCCAGGTCTTTGATTCCAAGCAGGTGTTTGGACCTCAGGCTGTTCATAAGGCATCCTTATTTACCAGGTAGATATTGTCCTGGCCGCCCTGCTCCTTCAACTCCACCAGCACGCGCTGTGAGGGCAATGTATTCACTTTTTTACCGACATAATCAGGAGTAATAGGTAAGTGTCGGCTGTACAGGCGATCTACCAAAACAAGCAATTCCACTTTTTCGGGTCGTCCGAAAGTCGTCATCGCATCGAGTGCTGCACGTACCGACCTGCCTGTATAGAGCACGTCATCAATCAGGATGACTCGCTTGCCTTCCAGAAGAAAAGGAATTTTCGTTTCGTAAGCTGTGAGTGGCTGTTCCCGGCGACGAAAGTCATCACGATGAAAGGTTGTATCCAGATAACCTAGATCAATAGAATGCTCAAGTAACTCCTCGAGTCGATTTTTGATCCGCTCGGCCAGGAAAATTCCTCGTGGCTGCAGTCCTACCAGAACTGAGTCTTTAAAATCATCGTGAATTTCTATCAACTGCTGGCAGAGTCGCCATATGGTGATGTGAAGGAGTCGGTCGTCGAGGAGGATGCGTTTCACCATGATCCAGTGCACGCAAATATAAGAGCAAAACTCAATTCACTGAGCGCTGCCTATCGTATTCAATTTTGTTGATGTAGAATACTTTTCGGGACGACCAGAAATTACCTTTGGATACATCGGTCAGATTATGCAAGCCGAAAGCGTAGAAGTTGTTGTCGTACCAGTGGTCGAGCCCCTCGATTTCTGGATTTTTCGATTTGACCTCTTCGTTCTGGTTACTGAGCTTGACGGGATTGAAGGTTTGGCCTTCTATGACCTCGTTGCCCTGAACGATCTTGGATCTGATCTCATTCTCATCCAGGTACATGAGTACGATCTGATCGTCAAAGTAGCTCACCGAGACGAATTTTTGCAGGGAATACGTTAGTGCATCCTGAATCTTGAAACTATGATCCCAAATGATCTTCCCGTTGTTGTCGAAGGCAACTACAATGGTGTGTGTGTACTTGAAACCTAAGAAGCTGGAAGATGGTCCAGTAAACCGACCTCCATAGCCCCCATAGGGATACGGTGAACCAAATCCAGAGCTGCTGGTATACCGGGGGTAATACGCCTCTCCGACCATGATGTTGACCCCGTCATCATTCTGTATCATGTCGTGTACGATCAGGCGGTAGTTGAATTTGTTTTTCTTCCCCATCTGTTTGCGCCTTTCGATACGTCGTTTGATGCGCTGCTCGCGTTTGTCACTCATGAATCCAAAAAAGTTTTCAAGATCGGCATAGTTGTGGTACTCGATGAATTGTTGGCGTCCGTTGACAAACTTCGCCAGATAGAGACCCTTGCTATACGAAGTGCTTCGTTTCGAATGGGCGCCGGCAAGCATTTGAATGCCGCTTTCGAAATTGGTAGAGGCCGCATCGATGAGGTTTCGCCTTTCTCCCGATTCTACCAACAGGTCCTGTACCAGAAAGCCTTCTGCGGTAAATGTCTTTGCTCTAACCGAATATTGCTTAGAGACAAGGCGCTCTCGCAGAATGACCGTAAACATCAGCTCTTCATCATCTATGACCACATCGAGTATCTCATTACGGTTGTCGTAGAAGCCTGGTAGCACTTTGGGTTTGCGCTCCTCCAGCCCGTAGGTGATGATGACCGGGCGTGCGTTGACATTGCCGCCGAGAAGCAGGGTCTCGCCAATCACCTCAAAATAGGCCAGACTGATGGGGAAAACCGTCGTGATTTCGAATGTCTGAATATTGCCATCTACATCAATCTCGTAGACCACCATATCCTGCGTGCGATACTGCGACTCTGAGACCAACACGTAGAACTTCCCATCGAAGTACTCATAACCGAGCATCGTGGCGGTCAGACTGACCAGGACGCTTTTGCGCCACACCTCGTTGAGGTCTGTATCCAATTTGGCGAGCTGCCAGGCATATTTTCCCTCAATCTTCGCATACGTCTGAACGACCAACATCAAGCCATCGTCTTCTCCATTGATGATTGTGTAGTCCTCATCATACTTGCCCACCTCAAACTCGACGCGCTTGGGCTGGAAGATCAAACTACTGGTATCCCGATCTTTCTTTCTTTGACCAAAGACTCCCAAGGAGACCACACACAATATCAAGACCAATGGCTTTCTCATATCTTACAAACAATTACTGTGTCTACCACCCTACGCTTCACTTTTGGCTAAAATCAAATCGAACTCTTCCCTTTTTACCGGCTGTACCGATAACCTGGACTGTCTGACGAGGACCATATCTGCTAGTCGCTCATCCTCCTTGACCTCCTGCAGGGTCACGGGACGCTTGAGCTTCCTGACCGGTACGAAGTCGACTACATACCATCGATGATCATCCGTGGTAGGGTCTGGATAGTACTCACGTACCACTTCTGCAATGCCGATCACCGACTTCTCAGATACGCTGTGATAAAAGAGCGCCTGATCACCTACCTTCATGGCTTTCATATTGTTGCGAGCCTTAAAGTTTCGAACACCATCCCAATGATCTCGACCTAATTTCACGAAGTCATCCCATGAATAAGTATTCGGCTCCGACTTTATTAACCAATACTGCATGAATTTGATTTATAACCTAAGGCCCCGGTGCACTGTTCAACGTTAAAAAATGGCTGACTGCCGACCGGTCTACTATAAATTTAACTGAAACAATGAAGAATTGCTTGCCAGTTGACATTCGTCACGCTGTAATTCTTCAGCCAACATTCGCTCCGCAATGAAGATTCTTGTGATCCGGTTCTCCTCTATCGGAGATATTGTTTTGACCACTCCTGTCGTTCGGGCACTCAAGCAACAGCTGCCTGATGTAAGGTTACACTTCCTAACTAAGCCGGCCTACGCGGATATCATGGCCAATAATCCCCATGTGGATCAAGTGCATACCCTGAAATCACTCGCCACTACCCTATCAGAGATTCGCAAGGAAAAATTTGACGTAATCATTGACCTGCACAAAAACTTGAGGACCTTGTTCCTCAAGTTCCTCACACCCGGGAAGAAATACAGCTACGACAAGCTCAACTGGCAGAAATGGTTGATGGTCAACCTAAAGATCAATCAGTTGCCCAGTAAGCATATTGTGGACAGATACATGGCCGCAGTATCGGACCTTGGCGTGACCATCGATGAGGAGGGTCTGGACTACTTCATCCCCGACAAAGATGAGGTAGAAAACGACTGGCTTCCACCCAGTCACCGTCAGGGCTATGTGGCGGTCGCCATAGGAGGCCAGCACGCTACTAAACAACTTCCAAAGGACCGCTTGATCGAATTATGCGACCGCATCAATCGACCCGTTGTCTTACTGGGAGGAAAGACAGAGGCACCGCTTGGAGAGGTAGTGGAGCAGTTCTTTACGCAAAGTTCGTCGACGGACCGCGAGCGTATTTTGGAGTTCGACCTCGGAAAAAAGGCCCGAGTCTACAATGGCTGTGGCAAGTTTAATCTCAACCAGTCAGCATCGATCATCTCGAATGCCACCGTGGTATTTAGCCACGACACAGGACTGATGCACATTGCCGCTGCTTTTCAGAAAGATATCTTTAGTATCTGGGGCAATACGATCCCAGAGTTCGGGATGTATCCCTACCGCACGAAGTTTACGATTTTCGAGAATCGCTCATTGAGTTGCCGACCTTGTTCCAAAATAGGCTACCAAAAGTGTCCAAAGGGTCACTTCAAATGTATGCGAGAGGTGAAGTTTGACTTCTATCTGCCAGAGTAGCCGGGCGAAGGCTACCGAGAGCACCCAGCGCTGTGAATTTGCACAGCCCAAGCCATTAAGCATTGACCCTTTTTTGACAAAAATCAAAACTTTTTCGCGATCTTCATGAGGACAACGTCATCTTTCGTGCACGCTGCAAAAAGACTGAAATCCGTAAAAATCAAATGAAGAAGCTCTACCTCGTACGGCACGCGAAGTCTTCCTGGAATTTCGAACAGCTCGATGACTTCAATCGGCCAGTGGGTAAGCGGGGGCGGCGAGATTTGAGAAAGATGGGAGAGTTTGTGGGCTCACAGGTGAAACGACCCGACCTCATCATATCCAGTACGGCGAGCAGAGCTTTTTACACGGCGCTTTTCTTTGCCGACTACTGGAAGTATCCGGAAGAAGACATGATCATCTCCGATGTACTGTACCACGCGGACGTGCAACAGTTCAAAGCTGTCATAACGGAAATTGGGCCCTTCGATACCGTGGCGGTTTTTGCTCACAACCCAGGACTCACCATGCTACACAATCACTTGTGTGACGATTTCATCGACAATATCCCCACCTCCGGTATTTCAGGATTATCGTTTGACATTCAAAATTGGAGCGACCTTGGTGAGAAAAGAGGTAAGTCTCTTTTCTTCCACGTTCCCAAAGAATTAAACTAACGATCCCAAGCCGGAGTCCACTTAGAGAATATATTGGCTGAGGTCTTTGTCTTTGACCAAATCTGCCAGTTTAGTGGTTACCATGTCCTTGTCGATCACCACCTTGGCATTGGCGCCGATCGTGTCAGGGATATCAAATAGGATATCGTTCAAAAGTTTGCTCATCACCGTATGAAGTCGACGTGCTCCAATGTTCTCCACCTCTTCATTGATCTGGAAAGCGATCTCTGCGATCTCCTCCAGTGCCTCAGGATGAAAGGACAGCTCAACCTCTTCCGCATCTAAGAGAGCGGTATACTGCTTGGTCAAAGAGTTCTTTGGTTCCCTTAGGATACTCAAGAAGTCCTGCTTTGTCAGGTTTTCCAGCTCTACGCGAATCGGGAATCTGCCTTGCAGCTCAGGGATCAAGTCGGAAGGCTTCGAGAAGTGAAAAGCACCTGCCGCGATGAAAAGAATATGATCGGTCTGGATGACGCCATATTTGGTATTGACTGCGCTACCCTCGACGATCGGCAGGAGGTCTCGTTGCACTCCTTCGCGGCTCACATCTGGGCCGCTTTTGCCGCCACGACCTCCGGCTATCTTGTCTATCTCGTCTATGAAGACAATGCCCGAGTTCCCTGCCCTTCGTAGGGCCTCCTCCTTGACTTCGTCCATATCGATCAGCTTGGAGGTCTCCTCATCCATCAGGATCTTTCGAGCCTCGGCGATCGTAACTTTCCGCTTTTTGGTCTTCTTCGGCATCATGTTGCCAATCATCTCTTGCAGGTTGATCATCGCGGACTCATCCATCATACCCCCTCCGATCATGCCGACGCCCGACCCATTCTGCGACTGCACATCGATCTCTATTTTGCGATCGTCGAGCTCACCGTTCTTCACCTTCTCCCGAAAGCGCTCTCGCGTTTTTTCATTGAGTTCTTTTTCCTCCGTCTCCTGGCTTTCACCAATGGTGTAGGTTTTGGTCGCCGCTTTGAGCGGCGGGATGAGCGCATCCAGAATCTGAGCTTCGACGATCTCCGCCGCCTTTTCTCTCACCTCTTCCTTCTTGGCCACCTTGACCATATTGACCGCCTGCTCCACCAGGTCACGAACCATGCTCTCGACATCGCGCCCGACGTAACCTACCTCCGTAAACTTGCTGGCTTCTACTTTGGTAAAGGGCGCTTCAGCGATCCGGGCCAGACGCCTGGCAATTTCGGTTTTACCGACTCCAGTGGATCCGATGAGTAGAATGTTGTTGGGCACAATCTCCTTCCTGATGTCCTGCTTCACATTCATTCGGCGCCATCGGTTCCGCAGTGCGATGGCTACGTTCTTCTTGGCGTCTGCTTGCCCGATGATGTATTTGTCTAGTTCCTCGACAATCTGCCTTGGTGTGAGGTTTGAATCTTGCATGAGCGTCAAAATATCTTTGTGATTTCCGAAAAGTTTCCCTCCAACCCAATGGAGTTGAGCCCGCCACCGGTATGGTAAATGGCCCTGGAATAACGGAGGTTTAGTCCTTTTATCTTGATCATGAAACCTAGAGAGAAACCAGCTCCGAAGGCTCCCTGTTCCAATTTCAATTCCTGATTCCTCAGATGGTTGTAGCCAACCAGCAAATTCATGAAGCGACCGATTAGTATTTCCATGCCTATGTTGATGTGACGAAAAAGCCTATTGCCAAAAGCTGCCGTGTTACCATCAAGCACGGACTCGTCAAAATAATCCAATTCATTGTCTACCAGATGATGGGCATTGATGGTGAATCTGGCAGGCATGTATCGCGGCTTGAAGCCAATTCCGACTTGTAAGTCTAAAGGTACGGGAATTTGTCCCGAGTCAAATGTCGCAAATGAAAACCCTAGGTTCTTGAGCACAATGGAGGCGACGAAATCGAGCGTAGGGTGATGGTAAGATCCGCCCATATCCATAACGAAAGCATTGGCACCAAAGCCATCAATAGAGGTGTGTACATACTTCACGGAAGCGCCCAAGACGAAAGAGCTAATCCGATGAGACTTGGATAAGTAGATAAGGAAGTCTTGGGGTCTAAAGGTCCCCAGATCGTTGCCCAGCAGATCGGTCCTGCGCAGCTCCCCGTAGTTCATATAGGAGATCCCAATCCC
>JBCCXG010000209.1:0-9121 GCA_039191945.1 Bacteroidota bacterium | reverse complement strand
CGACACTATTGGTTTCGTGCACCACATACCGGGCATGCGAGGGGCCATTACCCGGGGTGACCCAGTGGTAAAAGGTGTTGGAGGTCACACCAGGATCGGGAGTAGTTACGCCATTAAGTCGGCCAAAGTCATCATAGTGATAACGCGTCTGGAGCTCCACTGGATCGATCTCCAAGGTGACTTGGCCATGGACGGGATCATATTCGCGCGATGTTGTGTGCCCTTTATCATTGCTTTCCACCTCCACAAATCGCCCCTTATCATCAAAGGTCAAGTGGATCGAGCGACTTTGTTCGGTCCCGGTGGCGTCAACCACACCCCTGGTGGTGGTTGAGAGGATATTGCCAAAATCATCGTAGGTGTAGTCCGTCGTCAAGGCATGATCGTGATCCGGCTCGATGGTTTCGGACTTCAGGAAGTAATCACTATTGTAACTAAAGGATGACTTCCTTATGCTGGGTAGGGTACCGGGCGATGTTTTGGTGACGGTCGCAGTGGATAGCCTGCCCAGCACCCATTCTCCTACACCCGAATAGTCGTAGGTGTTGACAGTACTGGTCTGGTAGCCGCCGGCCTGAGAGACGGTCATTTGCTCGACATTGCCGTAAGCGTCGTAGGTATTGTAGTTGCTGGTGACGGTGGTCAGTGCCTGATCGCTCCATACGTCGAAGGTCGTTGCCGTCTCCGTTTGCTTGGCGAACAAGTAGGTCTTATCTGCACTTGCTGACAGGTCGAGGTAGTCGATAGTAGACTTGGAAATGCGTCCGCCGGTCACCGTGGATCGTACCTCCAGCTCTCGCAGCAGCGGTACGAAATAAGTATCGTCCAGGACGTAGGTTTCCGTCGTTTGGGTACCCTGGGTGATGTCCTTGATGATCCGGCGGGAAAATCCCAGGTATCCTTTACCATGCCGGTGAACTTTTGCACCCTCGTACCGAAAACGCGTTTCACTGACCCCACCTACGCCGTTGTCCGCATAGGCCGCTCGTACCACATAGCTAGGGATCTGAACATCCAGGAGTTCATCTGAACCCAGAGAGGTTTGGTATTTGGTGTAAACCTTATCATCGGTCAGTGGCAAGTAATCCAGGTGAATGCGGGAGCCATAACTGTTGGCGATCGCTTGGACTTGTCGAGGATGATCATAGAGATCAGCATGCAAAAGGAGCGGTTGCGAGAAGTCATAGTTTTCACAGGCAACCTGGTTGTTCAGTGGAGTATTGCAGACAGACTCAGCGATCAGTTGCTCAGCAACAGGCTCGATCTCCAGTACATCCGAAATGCCATTGCCCGTAAAGTCAGCTACTTGAAGGTCCGAGTCTGGTTTCAGCTGCTGAAATGAGGACCATTGAAAGGTATTCCCCACCCATTGATAAACATTGAAGGTTCGGCCGGAGCGAATCCCTAAATCTGTGATGCCATCACCATTGAAATCCCCAAGATGATACTCATCATCTGGGTTGTTCGTAACCGCTTGGATGCGCTGCTTTTTGAACGCTGTGCCTGTACCTGTGTACAAAGTCCAGTAAGGGATGGGTATTCGGCAGTCTTCTCCATGCTCTAATTCTTCGGGTGTGCAGGGAGGATCTCGATCCACATAATCCGTGAACACCGTTAAGTCCAGGACATCCAGAAGCCCATCCCCGTTAAAGTCTGACCGAGCAGCTTTAGCGTTGAAGACGCGCCCACTTCCTACTGGGGCATTCCACGCCTTGAATTGTCCCCGATCATCCCTGGCGTAAAGGACGGCCCCATATTCGCTATGGTCCATTCCTCGAAAGTCAACACCTTCTGTCTCCCAGCGATCTAGTCGCAAGCCCGAAACGATATCGGCGCGACCATCTGCATTGTAATCCATGACGATGAAATCACTACCAATCAGCAGCTCCGCTTTTCTCCATACCAGCATCGGCCCCTCCGTAAATGAGGCGCCATCATTGTCGTTGTAGCGGATCCGACCACGAATGCGATACTCACCTCCTTCCGCCTCGGGTGCTTCAATCTCATCAATCGTGAAGAGGTCCGTACGACCATCACCATCGAAGTCTGCCGGATAGGCGAAGATATTCCCACCGGACATCGATTGAGGTGGGTGAGGCGCGGAGAAACGAGTGCCATTTGAATAATGGATTTGAAGGACTTTTTCGTCAGCCTCAGGGAATCCAAAGAAAGTGGCATAGTCCGTTAGTCCATCACCATTGAAGTCGCCCGTGTACTTTGAGTCGTCGTTGTCTACCAAGATGGAACTGACAGTGGAAGCCTGAAATCGTCCATCGATCTCTTCGAACAAAACGCGTCGCAGATTGAGAAGCTGTCCGTTTGGCATGTAATAAAATGCCAGCAGATCGGCTTTGCCATCGCCCGTAAAATCTCCAGAGAGCTGTGTGGCAAGCTCCATGTTGTCCTCATCACTTTGATACACCGTCGCATTGTCAATGAAAGGTTGGCTCTCAACCTGTTGAAAGCCTTGCGCCTCATTGCCCCAGTCAAATACAATGGGGTTGTAAGCTTCGTTAGCGCTGTTGCGTTCGGTTACAGAAGCCAGATGGAGTACGCCGTCATGCGATTCGTAGGCGATGGCATAGTCCCGGAAGAGGGTGTTGCCGTAGTAGCTCCTGATGTGGGTCAGTTGCTTGGAGAGCATTTGCTCCTCGCCAAAAACGAAATAGGTCCTGGGATAGGTCCGTTCACCGTAGGAAAATCGTACGGAGGCATAGGTGGGGAGTTCCGCGCTGGCATTGCCCGTATAGTCAATGCGCTTCAATCGGTATTCCCCGTGGTTCTCCTCATAAGTGTAGGTCATGTAGTTACCTGCCCGATCTTCTACCTTATTGAGCATCCAGCTCAGCACGCCCAAGTCTCCGACAACATGCCTCGAATCCGTCGTTGCTCCGTAGGTTTTGATCAAGCCAGACTTCTCCCACACCTTAAGAGACTCCGCAAAACCGCTCTGGCCGTCCGAGCCAAAGGCCATGATCTTAGCCATTCGATTGTTCTCCAGTCGGTACTCGCTACCGGCCGAACCATAAGTACCCGATTTGAGTATCAAACGCTCGCCATCTAGTGCCAGCCGATCGTTTTCATCGAAATCGACTTGATCCCTAAAGCCATCGTGATAGCGGGTCGCTTTCACCCGAGTAATCGCCGACAAACCGGCTAGGCTGAACCCTTTGCCCAAAAGACCGTCCGGGCCTTGGCTGTTGTAGACGATCGATAGGTTGGGTTCCATATCGTTGGTACCCGGAGACACGAGGATGGGTATGCTGTAAGTGGCCGCCCCTGCGGGGGATACGTCGAAGCTCCCGGGTGTCCCCCCAACCACTCCATCATTGCTGATCCCAAACTCACCCGGCGTTGAGGTCAATGTACCGCCATATGCTTGCAAGATCTCATGCTGACCAAACATGGCAATGAGCGTATTGTCCTGCTCAGCCTCGTAAAGGAAATCAGCCTTGAATTGGATGTACTTTTCTCCAAGTATGAGATGTGACTCTCCGCTGTAATCTCCCGAGATCGGGATCTCATCCTGGGCTGCAGCCGATAATGCTGCCAGGACGAGCCAGGTAAAAACCAAAGGAAAACGAAGTCTTCTTTTTCCCATGGCCCTTAGTTTTTGATGATTTTAACCGTCCGTGTTTGCTGGGCAAACTGCCACTTCACCAGGTACACGCCGATCTTAGCGGTAGTGATGTCGATCTCAAAGGCTTGCTCCTCGAACCTTCGCCGGTAGATCATCCTTCCATTGAGGTCGAAGACGGTCACACGGGAAGGGGAGGGCTCCTCAAGCCTGAGAGAGAACGTCACGATTCCCTCCGTGGGATTGGGATAGACCCGATCATTGGCCTCAAATTCCCTTGGCAAGGAGTCCGCCAGGTTCACTAAGGCTTCTTCAGTGTTCTTGGCTTGATTTTCAACATGGCGCAATACTCGATTGCCGGAAGGGTCATATTCGAATCGGATCGTGGACTGGCCGCACACGTCAAGCGCCACCACCATCAGCCACAAAGCCCAACTTGCTTTCATCAGTCGTTTCATAGTCGTCGTTGTTTTGGGGTGACTACTTCAGCTTGCTTTCCAATTCGGCAATGCGCTCATTTTGCGTCTGTAGCTGCTTGTTTTGTTCGATGATGTAGAGCGTCAGCTCTTCGATCTTCTTAAGCAGTAAGCCCTGCATTTCTCCTACATCGACCCCCTCTTCGAGCACTTCTGCCTCGGACGGGATATCCGGTAGGTGCTTATTAGCCACGATGAATTGCTCAAGATCCTCCAATGGCCGGAGCATGTAGTCCGTCTCGAATACGTCGTCGTGCCATTGGCTCAGGGTCAGCTCCAGTTTCTTGCCGAGGATGTGGCCATCTCCTTTGACGCGGAAGACTTCGTCGCTCGTGCTGGCATTTTTTACAACAAAGGCCGCTTCCTGATCGGAATCTGCTTGTGCGACGAACTGGGCCGTGGTGACCGGTCCCTGGGTATAGCTGAGGGCATTACCGTTTTTGTCCCATGGGCTTAGACCATTGCCTGACGAAACTGCATACTTCTCGAAGTTGCCGCCCCCATCGACGGTCACCAAGTACTCAATGTTTCCCGTCGGAGGTAGGCCTGAGATAGCCAAGGAGGAGGTACTCAACGCACCAACTGTTGCGGTGCTTGTAGTCAGTGATGCACTTGAAATCGTACCAGAAATATTGGCAGAACCTGCATTGACAGCATTTGCGATACTTGCGCTACTGGCGTTTATTGAGCCTGCTGACGCTGCGCCGGTCAGGGTCATACTCGCCCCGGAAAAATTACTCGCGGTCACCACTCCGGTGAAGTTGCCACTGGTACCGCTGAGCGCGCCAGTCAGTAAGGCTGAACCCGTACTCAATGAATTCGAACTTAGTCCAGCGGAGAATGTACCTGTCGTAGCATGTAAATCCTCCATCCCTACGCTTCCGCTAAAGTTTGCGTTTGTGCCGTCCAGCATTCCGATTAAGGTTGCTGAACCTGTCGAAAGACTTTCGGACGTTAGACTACTCGAGAAAGTCCCAGTAACAGCATTTACGCTGCCTGACAGGACCGTTAAGTTGCCTTGAAGAATCTCGGTATCGCCTGACTCACGTACTCGAAAAAGGTCAGTGTAATTAGCATCCCCATCCTTGCGTACCAGGAAAGAGTCATCAGTGGCATTGTCATCATTGTCAATTGAAATAGCCATCGAGCCATTCGAGGTGATATCGTCTATGGCCAACTCCGGGATCGAGACTTTGCCACTGAATTCCACCTCCTGGTTATTATTTGCCCTCAGGAAGTAGTCGCTATAGCCCCTGCTATTGGCCAGATAACTCCAGTTACCCTCTTGGTGGATATTCAAATACTTTTGGTTGTCATTCTTGTCGAGCAGTACCATCCCCTTAGTAGCATGTGAAGACTTGAATTCAAGAAAATCACTGAACTTAATCCAGTCGTCTGGTTGGTCATCGTTGTCACCGTCATCCCCGTAGTCCATGTCGTCGTCGATGTACGCACTTTCACCGATCCTGAGGTTTCCGTTCAGGTCCACCACATCCACTAAAATTTGACCAACAGTGGCGGGTTCACCGCCATTGACCACATCTGGATCTGGGCAGATGACCAGCATGGTATCTTGTCCGACCAGGATCTCCTCAAAAAGCCATGGGCTCTCGATGCTCTGCACACTGCGGGAGGCCAAGGTCCCATCTCCTCGCATGACGAGGAGATCATCTGGAGTGGGATCAGATGTTACATTATTTACATTGAGCTTGAGGCTACCATCTACGACCACTCTTCCTCTGGTTTTGACATCTCCCTGGACATCCAGCTGAAATCCGGACTCAACATTTTTCTTGCCTACGGATAAGCCATTTTTAACCACCAACTGTCCGGTGGGTACGTCAGACCAGGACCCATCGGCATAGTCGCCGACCACAACCCCACCGTCGTAAAACATGAAGCTGCCATCTCGACCGATTAGTCGGTATTCGTTATCTGCACCACCAGATCCATCATCCCAATCTTTTAACTGCAAGCCTATCAGGTTTTGGAGTTGTCCACCTTGGCTGAGGGACAGTCGGGTCGACCCCCCATAACGAAAATCGAAAGCTCCATCTCCTGACCAGTTGATGTATCCACTGCCTCCATTGTGATGCATCTCAACAAACTCCGCCTGATCTGCGCCGCTGGCTGTTCTAATGACCCCATTGACAGAGAGCCTCTGGCCCGGGGAGGTGGTGCCGATTCCGACATTACCTTGATTGGTGATCCTCAAGAACTCTCCCGTTCCTCCTCGATAAATATGGAAAAAGTCTCCTGCCAGTCCGGCGTCCCAATAGGCTGATGCCGCAGGGTTGGCTGCCATTCTCAACCCCGACCTACCAGCGAATTCCGCCTGGCCGTTATCGGTTCGAAATGGAATGTGTGGGTTGTGGAGCATGATCAGGCTGCCAGCCGAACCGCCCGCACTTCCAATGGTGGGATGTTGTCCACCCGTACCCCAACCGGAATTCATGGATAACTGGCCCAGCCCCCATCCGGTCTGAGTCACGCCACCCCAGCGGACGCTTCCGTTGACGTGCAGCTTGTCGGCGGGCGAGGTCAATCCCACACCTACATGGCCACCATTGTCATTCAAGAAGACGTGGGAGTTGGTCTTACCACCTCTGATATAAGTATTTTCGTCCCCTGCGTAATTGAAATGGGAGTCACGGATGGTCCCTCGGAAAATGGCTGTACCACCAACGGAATTGCCCCTGACAACGTCAAGGCTAGCTTCTGGGTCGGTTTTACCGATGCTCACTTTGCCATCCCCCTGAACATGAAAAAGCGGCCTGGTACTGTTCCTCACGTGTAAGCCGTAAATACCCGCATTGTCGGACTGACCAGTATTGATATGGATCCCTGCTCCGTTGCCGTGCGCTACGTGGATGTCGGTGTTCCCATTATGAAATCGCCCTTGCCATCCACCATCACTGCCCGAAACATGGAATCGGTGCCCAGGGCTATTTGTGCCGATGCTCACGTTACCATCGTCTCGGACATAGAAATGCGTTTGGTTGCTGTTCCTGACCTCTAGCGCATACCTTCCACTGCTATTTGCCTGACCGGTATTGATGTGCATGCCGTATCCTGCCCCGTGAGCCAGATAGACGTTAGATGAGCCATTTTGGAGTCGACCTTGCCAGCCGGCGTCTGTACGCGTAACGTGAAAGGCATGACTGGGACTCGATGTCCCAATGCCCAGCTTGCCGTTGATATTGAGCACATCCGCGGCGAAGTCACCCCAAATAAGGGGTGAACTGGTATTTGAGTTGTCAATAAACAGCTTGTTATCGCCACCATAGAATTTACCAGCTTGATAACCGATGAACACATTTCCAGTACCATAATTTATTGGCAAAAGGCCCTGTACAACGGGATCTGCATCTCCAGAGAATGCACCAACAAAAGTATTTCTGCTTCCGGCATTTGCTCTTCCAGCCTGAAAACCGATGAAAACATTGGATACACTATTAAATTGAGTATTACTTCCAGCTTGCTGACCCAGTATAGTATTCTGAGATCCTGATAAAATGTCAGTATTCACGCTGGTATTGCTAATTACAATATTTTGTGTCCTACCGTCAAAGATTAGGACGAGGTAAAACCATACAGCTATGGCTAACTTCAGTTGTTTTTTCATGATTCAGGTCAGCTTTACTAATTCAACTAGCTTCAAAAGAGTCAAAAGTTTTCCATTCGAACAATACCCTCTACTGGGTATATTGAAGGTCAGTGACAAGAATTCTTAAATGAGTGCTATCTTTTGTTAGCGCAGTACAACCTGAAAGTGGGTAAAATAATTTTAGGCCGGTTGTTTTAAGATCTCGGTCCCACGTTTCATCTTCATAACCTTAGAGAGGTTTTGATAGCAAACGGCTGAATCAATGGAAAAGCCTCATTATCGCGTCGGAGGTCGGCGCTAGTCATTTTTATCGATCAAGCTGGAGACCAGGGGGCAGATTGATTCTTTTGGACAGTGGAAGGCAACCCAATGACCCTAATTCCCTGTATCCATAATCCTGCATCGTCATTCTATCCGGGGCAAGGGCCTTCGATACAATTCGGAAAAAAGGAAAACCGTAGGTATTATTCCTTGTTTTCTTACCATGACCACTTCTGAGCGACATTTATTGAAGTGGCGACTAAGGGATATTGGCATTAATATTGATATTTACTTATACATTTACTGCCGCCCCCCATTGACTTACGACGCTACAAATGATTATGATGAGAAATAAGTTTACCCTCTTAATGTTGTCAGCCACCGCCTTCTTGATCTCTTGCGGTGATGATTTAGAGATCCCTACACTAGCACCTTCCTTCGTCTTGGATCCGTCAGTGCCTGAAGTGGGTCTCCCCGTAATGTTTGACAACACCACACTGAACGCCAACGAATATTCGTGGGATTTTGGAGACGACAATACTTCCACCGAAGTAAGCCCGAGTCATACCTATGCTGCGGCGGGCTCCTATGACGTGACACTTATCGCATCGTCAGTGGATGGCCAGGATGTAACGGTGACGGAGACCATCGAGGTGAGGGAGCGAGTTTTCACCGGTTACCAATTGAGTACTTTCCCGCTTTTGAATGACAATGGAGATCTCTGGGACTTGGATGAAACCAGTGCCGATTCAGCCAATGCTGAGTATCCCGATGTGCTCATTGCTATGTTCCCTGTAGATGAGACAAATGACGCCTTATTCATTGACGGCGTTTATCCTAACGTTACGGGGGGCGTTGTGCTGTCTGCGCCAGCGGACAATACCTTTGATGAGATCACGCTTACTAACGAAGATTGGGTGTTTGCCATTATTGAAATTGACGGAGATCTAGACAGCGATGACGCCGATGACACTTCTACTGAAGACATTATTCGTTTTTCATTCAACCCTGTAGTTGCACCGACCATCAAATCTGAGGATGGCACTTCAGGAGTTATACGACTTTTCCTGCCTCTTGATGGCGGGCAAGCAGTGGATGTAGAATTGTTTTTTGAGCTGTAATCACGTTTTCTAACCAGTATGATCAGAAGGGTTTGGCTACTGGCGCTTACAATTTTGCCATTGGTGAGCTATTCGCAAT
>JBCCXG010000208.1:0-9147 GCA_039191945.1 Bacteroidota bacterium | reverse complement strand
GAAGACAGGCCCAGTTCCATGCAGTATTCGAGGTGAGCGTGGATCTGATCTGTATTCATCCCCCACTCGTCCGCTCGCCAGAATCCATAGACAAGTTGGGATAGAGAAAGGGTGGGGGCAAGCTCGATCTTGGGTACCATATCTTTTTTTGCGCCAAGTTACAGCCTCCTAAAATTATTGCACGAGTGCGATGCGCCTTTCTAGCCTCTATAGGATTGTGTGCGGCTCTAGAGGCAGGTAGTCCTGATTTTTCCCCGCCCTCAAAACTCTTACCTAGAGAATTTCGTATCGCAGAGTGTTTGCTCGAGCTTTTCACTGATGAGCCATCTCGCCAAAACTGGATTTTTTTTCTTTTTCTTCTTCCTCCTGCGACTGCCTGTCACATCGAATGCGATAGATAGCCTAGAGGCTGTTTTGCAGCGACCCGGTCTTTCGGACAAGGAGACAGCCATTGCGCTCAATTGGCTAGGCTACCATTATTGGATCATAGACCCCGTGCAGTCGATCGCTTACGGGACCCGAGCCAAAGCGCTCGGCAAAATGCTATCTGACGTTGAAGTGCTGGCCTTTGCCAATCGCGTGATTGGTGTTGCGTATTGGGCCATGGCAGATTATGACGATGCGTCCAACTACCTGTTCTCAGCAGTGAGGCAGTATCAAGCGGCGGGTGATGAGTTGGGGGAGGCAAACGCACTCATGAATCTGGGATTAGTCTCTGCGGGGTTGGAGCAGTACCGTCGGGCGCTCGGCCAGTACTTTGAAGCACTGAGCATCTTTGAGCGTGTCGGTGCAGAGAGTCGGGTAGCCACAACATTTACCAAAATTGGCTCGGCCTACAGCATGTTGCGGCGCTATGACTCCGCTGCCTGGTACCTCCAGGAAGCTCATGAGCGACATTCCAAAGCCTCTTTTGACTACGGTATCGGGGAGGTGCTGAACAGAAAGGGGGTACTTGCCGCATTGCAGGACGACTATGAGCAGGCGTCGAAGCTATTCCATGAATCGATCTTCATCGGACTAGATGTCAATGATCAGCACGGGCTCGCCAAAAACTATGCAGATCTTTCGATGACTTACATCCAAATGGATCGTCTGGTAGATGCGCAAAGCTTACTGCATCTAGGGGTAGATATCGCCCAGGAGATTGGCGTGAATAAGTGGCTGGAGCAGATGTTTCTCGGGCTCCGGCAGGTGTACGAGCTTCGTGGAGACTACAAGCAGTCCCTATACTACTATGACCAATATGTAAAGCTAAAAGACAGCCTACAGGATCAGCAGGTGATCAATAATCTGGTACGCTTCGAAACCGAGCTGGCGACCATGAATCAGGCGCAGATGTTAGCTGAAAAAGAGCAGGAGGTCGTGACTAATCGCCTCATTGCGGGAGTTGCGGTGCTGTGCACCATTGTCATTGTCCTACTGGCTTACATCCTTATTGTGCGCACTAGGATCGCCGCCAGAGAGAGGGAGCGTCGCGGCGTGGAGGAAAGAGAGCGGTTGAATCAGGAATTGGAGTATCGCAACAAAGAGTTGGCTTCTTACGCGCTGAATTTGGCACAAAAGAACCAGATTTTTGAAGACCTTCAACAAGAGATCCAGACGGTCAAGAAGGAGCCAGGCGCTACTACATTACCCAAAATCAATAACCTGGAGCGTCTGGTGACCAAGAAGGACCAGGTCGACCGGGATTGGGACGACTTCAAGCTCAGGTTTCAGCACATTCATGAGGGCTTTTTTGATAGGCTTTTGGAGCTGAACCCTCAGCTCACCAGCAACGAATTACGTCTGATCGCGCTGGTGAAGCTCAACTTCACCTTGAAGGAGATTGGAAACATACTAGGGATCAGCCCCCAAAGCGTGAAGACCGCCCGCTACCGCCTAAAGAAAAAGCTCAATTTGGATCCGGAGAACACATTGAATGAGTTCCTCAATAGCGTAGATAGATAATCGGTCTACCTTTTGTCAACCCCTCAGCTCCGTGCGTATACCGATTGACTACCTGCCTGGAGGGTTGCCAGTCCAATCTTCTCCGATCTTTGTGATCGGTCAAAAACTACATTTTTTGGATATGAAAAGGAGAGAAGCGCAGCCAATGCAAGTCACCAGGCTTTTCATTGGGTTGTGGACGATGATTGTAACGGTCTTATGGGTGGGTTGCGAACAAGGAAAGGTTAACCTTCGTTCTGCACACTTTCGAGATATCCTGGGTCGTGATTATCCTGGACAGTTCCGGGAGGATACACATAAATGAGTTTGTTCACCGCTGGCCCTGGTTGTGTTAGATGCGCAGCTCGAGCTGAGCGGTCGCGATTCTCGCCCTTAACCTGTCAAAATACCGTGATCGCTCTTGTTCGGAAGAGTTGCTGAGTAGCATGGAGTGTTTGATCAGGTTTTGCTTGATGGTGAAGGCATTTTGATAGAAGGCTGGATCTGAGGTGATCAGCGTTTCCACGATGTTTTGACTCAAGTAGACCGTCCTGCGCTCGGATTCTTCCAGTAACAACGTATTGTCACCAAGGATGACTTTATTGTGATACAATTCTAGTTTGCCACCGTTGGGCTTTTCTGCGGGTAAGAATTTGCAACCGTGCTCGGCCATCACTTGGAAGTGGTTGACCAACTTACTCAGATAAGTCAGAAGTGCGCCAGTCTCATCCTCGGAAGCCATGTATCCGGCTTCATGGCAATACTTGATTTGCTGGAGGACGCTATTGAGAATATCATCATTCCATAGTTCCTGAGAGTCAATGGCTGCATAGCTCTTGAAGACAAGAAAGCCACGTTTTCTGGTATCTTCGGTCAGTTGCGAGGTGGTGAACTTACGTGCCTTGTATGCGGAAAGCCCGAAAAAGGTCTTGTTCCAAAAGTACGATTTGAAGGCTGCTATCTCCGGGAAGATAAAATTGAAGAAGACAGGAAAATCCTTCGCGTGAAAAATCGCCGTACAGTGCTCTGTTTTGATCGATGCCAAATGGCGCTCCAGCCACGAAAGGAAAGTCTTATATGAGGTCTCCTTCGTTTCGTCGGACTGCCATTCAAACCTTACGTCTCGGGCTGCATGTCTGTCAAAAAGATACTCAGGGTGTACGCCAAAGTGTTCGGCGAGCTTCGCCATCTCGTCAACGGATAGTTGAGTATGACCGCTAATTCTGCGGTAGGCACTGGTCTCACTGAGGTGGAGGATGGCAGCCACCTCTTGTGCAAGATTGGGCCTGTTGGAGGGTAGGGCACCCCTAAGCAGGTCGAAAAATGCTTGCTGAATACTCATAATCTGTGACGACGGACTGTAGTTGTATTGTTTCTAGTTTCAATATACGGCGTATCTGCTTCAGATGCCTGATCTCATTGCCCATATCCGAAGGATCGCTGTGTGTTTTTGGCGAATTTTGCAAATTGCTCGCAACGCTGTGTCTTTATTAGCATTTCTCAGGGCAAAAGATGTTTATACCTTTGAGCGGAATCCTCCTAAAACAACTGCTACCGCCTGTGATGGAGCAAGTTGACTATTCCGACCTAGAGCTTTACATACTAAGAATGAAGGAGGTACGGCTAGTAGACAATAGCAGCCAATCAGCCATAAGAAGTTAAGGTAAATTCTACTTTAACTTCTTTTTGTTTATTGCTTTGGATATTTTAACCAACTCAAGCGAAAAATATTCCGGTTGAACCTCCGGTCACAGACGGTTGGGTTTAGCTGTTCCATCTTTGCTGTACAAAACAAGAAGGTACATGGAAAAGGACCTGGCATCAGCACTGTCGAAGCGCTATTCTGGCGAGATGGTGACATCGAATCAGAAAGATGCGCAGTCGACCGTGGTCGAGGTAAAGCGCTTAAACAATCTGCTCGTCAAAGTATTTTTTGAGTTGGATGGTCAGGAAATGAGTTTTCGTGCCATGCTCTCGGAGCAGCGAGAGGGCATTTTGATGCTTGTTCAAGAAAAGATCTCGGATCAGAACATACTGAGTGGTGTGAGCGGTTTCCTGTATTTGAAGCCAAACGTGCATGGCGGTTATGTTCACAGGCTGCATGGATTTTACTTCCACGTCATGCTGGATTACTTCAACGGCGTAAGCCAGGAAGTCTATTTTTATGGCAAGGAAGAGGAGGATGACTCCGGCGTCTCGGTAGACCCTAAGCGAATCTTCCACACAGCACCCTACTAGGTCCGACCTTGTACTCCTACATCGCTGACACCCACCTGATCGACCCATTCGAGGGGTCGTAAGACTTTTTGACCCACACCAGACAATACCGGTTTTTCATGAGGAAAAACTGGAGATCTGCCGGTAGGTTGGGATCTGGACACGCTAAGGGGGTGTTCTACAAGTTATATATATTGGCAATAACATTATTTCTGCCATCTATGCCAGAAGTCGTGCAGCGAGTACTTTATTCATTCCCGGTGCAGCTTCTTTTTCATCATTTGAAGAAGAATTTGCCTTTGGTGGCTATATGGGTATTCTTCTTACTGGCTGTTTTCGGACAAATTGGGAGTGTTTACGGGATTCACTATCTCTTTTTGGATCCCGAGTACCTGCATAGGGTAGGATTTTGGAGTTTCTTCATGGTGGGGCTCGCCTTTGCCAATTTCACCGTTGCTTTTTTCATTACCAGTTACATCCTGGACGGCCATCAGTTTGCTTTTGTCGGGATTTTGGAGAGACCTTTCCTTAAGTTCTCCCTCAACAACTCCCTGCTTCCGTTGATCACGCTGATAATTTATTTAAGCAAAGTGGCCAGCTTTCAAAGTGCCAACCCTGACAGTTCCGTATGGGATGTGATGGTGTGCCTTTTGGGATTTGTGTCAGGTTTATGTGTCCTGGTCCTGGCGATCATGGCTTATTTCAAGTTTACCAACAAGGATATCTTCAAGTACCTGGCGGGAAGTGTGGACAAGCGACTGCGCAAAAGCAAGCTCAGTAGAGACCGGATGATGAGCAAGTGGAAAGAATCCACACAAAGCAAGCATCAGGTGCGAAGTTACCTCGATCTGAAGTTTAGGAATCACTCCTGCTTGCACCTGCACAATTTCTACGATCGTGAAGCGATCTTGAAGGTTTTTGATCAAAACCACTTCAACTCTGTGGTACTGGAACTGGTCATTATCGTCATCGTGCTACTCCTGGGAATTTTTGTTGAAAAGCCCGTTTTTCAAATCCCGGCCGCGGCGAGTGTGATGTTGCTATTTTCGATCATCATTATGATGGTGGGTGCCATTACCTACTGGTTCAAGGGCTGGAGCATTGCCTTTGTGGCCGGGCTGTTTCTCTTTGCAAATATGCTGGTGGAGCGTGGTGTTTCGAAGGGAATCCACAAAGCAGCAGGCATGGATTATGATGCACCTGTTGAGTATTCACTTGAGACGATTTATGAGAGCAACTCATCGCAGACTTATGAGCGAGATCGTAAGCAGATGCTCCAGGTCTTGGAAAACTGGAAGGCCCGACAACCTTCCAAAAAGCCAAAGATTGTTTTTCAATGTGTGAGTGGAGGAGGGCAGCGTGCTGCTCTGTGGAGCTTCCGGGCCATGCAGTCGGCAGATAGCCTGTTGGGCGGGCATTTGATGGATCATGTCTTTATGATTTCCGGTGCTTCTGGCGGCATGATCGGTGCCGCCTATTTCCGTGAGGTGCATCGCCATATGCCATCAGGGCAGCCTTTGACCGGGGAGCAATGGGTGACGCGACTGGGCAAGGACAATCTGAATCCGATCATTTTTTCATTGGTGGTCAACGATACTTTCTTCCGTCTCGGTCGATTTACCTACCGCGGCGAGAAATTCAGGAAAGACCGTGGCTATGTCTTTGAAAAGAGCCTCAATCAAAACCTGGCCTTTGCTTTTGAAGAGACTGTTGGAGACTATGAGGAACAAGAGGCCAGCGCGGAGATCCCACTGTTGTTGCTCTCTCCCACAATAGCCAACGATGGTAGGAAACTTTACATCTCCTCTCAGCCCGTCTCATTTATGAACCACGACCCCTTTGAGCGTGGAAACCGGGAGGACAAGATCAGGGGCATAGATTTTATGCAGTTTTTTGCAGCATCCGATGCCCGAGACATTTCACTACTTACGGCGTTGCGGCTATCTGCCTCTTTCCCTTACATCACTCCCGTTACTTCTCTACCTAGTGAGCCTAGGATCGAAATTATGGATGCGGGTATCTCCGATAACTTTGGCATTTCCGACGCCTTACGATTTACGTACGTCTTTCGCGATTGGATTCGGGAAAATACTTCCGGCGTTGTCTTGCTTGCGCTGCGGGACACTGACCGCGTGGAAGAGCCCAACGAGCGGCCGCAGGCTTCGATCATCAATCGGTTTGCGGCCCCGATTTCGAGTGTATACAGCAACCTGGCAGAAATGCAGGACCTGAACAATGATCGGCAGATCCGGATGGCTCCATCTTGGCTACAACATGACTTCGAAGTTGTGGAAGTTGTCTATGGTAGTGCCACCAATGGTGGTATACGGGCATCGCTCAGTTGGCACCTTACTTCCCAAGAGAAACGTGCCATCCATAGCGCTATCGATATCCCAAGAAACAGACGAGCCCTGAAACGACTTGCTTCGTTGCTGCAATCCTCGGAATTAGAACTTTCCGAGCCAGTCGTGATGCACCCTCCTTTGGTTCAGGAAGAGTAATCAAAAAATGGAGGGGTACTTTTCAGGGTCAGACTCGTTCATCAATCCGTATACGGTTTCGAAGATATCCTCTGCATTAGGCTTTGAATAATAATCGCCGTCTGAGCTGTAAGCTGGCCGGTGGTCTTTCGAGTGAATGGTCCGTGGTGCGGCGTCCAGGTATCGGTAGGCGTCATCACGATCCAATACTTGTTGCATCATGTAGGCAGTGGCTCCACCCGGCACATCCTCATCCAAGAATACGACTCGATTCGTTTTCTTGACGGAGGCTGCTACTGCTCCTACTCTATCAAAAGGAAGCAAAGTCTGGACGTCAATCACCTCGCAATTGATACCAAAGCCTTCCAACTGACCGGCAGATTCCATGGCGATACGGCAAAGTGACCCATACGTCACGATGGTCACGTCCGTCCCAGTACGTAGCACTTCGGGTATGCCCAAAGGAACCCTCATTTCGCCCAAGTTATCCGGAATTCGCTCCTTTAGCCTATATCCGTTCAGTGACTCGATGATGATGGCCGTATCATCGGACTCGAGCATTGTATTGTAGAGACCAGCGGCTTGGGTCATATTTCGTGGAACAAGGACATAAATGCCTCGCAGCGCACCTAGAATCATGCTCATAGGGGATCCTGAGTGCCACACACCTTCCAGTCGATGTCCTCTGGTACGAATGATCAGTGGTGCCTTTTGACCGCCTTTTGTTCGGTAGTGCAAGGTGGCCAGATCGTCAGACAGTGTTTGTAGCGCGTATAGCAAATAGTCCAGGTATTGGATTTCAGTTATGGGCCGCAATCCTCGCAATGCAGCACCTATGCCTTGTCCGATGATGGATGTTTCACGTATGCCGGTGTCCGTTACCCGAAGCTCACCGTGCTTTTCTTGCAATCCCGCGAAGCCCTGATTTACGTCGCCAATTTTTCCAACGTCCTCGCCTATGGCAAAAACCAAAGGGTTGTGCGTCAGGTGCCAATCGAAACATGCTTGCAACACTTCTCTACCATCGACTACCTTGGACTTCTCACTGTATATGGGGGCTTGCTCGTCGATCTTGAGCGCAGAGTGCTTGGATTCGCTGTACATATGGGAGCTGTACTCCACATGGCGATGTTGTTTGCTCTGCTCATACCATTGGATCAGGCGTGTGCGTGCTTCGTGATCTTCCCCTGCGAGTAAGCGTAGGCTTTTCCGTACTGCTCGCGCAATGTCTGATTTGATGGGATTCAGTGTCTCTTTGAGTGCTTCTGATATTTCCTCCAGGTCCTCGCGCCTTGCTGAAATTTGCGATGCCTCGTAGATGAGCGTTGTGGCTTCTTGTAGTTCAGTTTTTAGGGACGCGATGAATGCCTTCCAAGCAGCATCTTTTTCCCTTTTCGCCTTTAGTTTGGACTCTTTCTCTATGGCGTCCAATTCCTCTGAGGAGGCAAGTCCCTCCTCCTCGATCCATTGACGCATCTTCAATAGGCCGTCATACTCCGCTTCCCATGCCAATCGATCCTGCGACTTGTAGCGCTCGTGCGAACCCGAGGTGCTGTGCCCTTGAGGTTGTGTGAGCTCCGTCACATGTATCAGGCAGGGTATATGCTTTTTTCTTGCCAGCTTCTCAGCGGTCTGGTAAGCCTCTACGAGCTCCGGATAGTTCCATCCTCGAGCGACCAATATTTCCAAGCCATTCGATCCATTCTCTCTTTGAAATCCCGAAAGTGCCTTTGAGATGCTCTCTTTGATCGTATGATATTCCTGAGGGACGGAGATCCCGTAGTGATCGTCCCAGATGGAGAGCACCATAGGGACCTGAAGGACGCCTGCAGCGTTCATCGTCTCCAGGAAGTGTCCCTCAGAGGTACTGGCATTCCCAATGGTACCGTAGGCTACTTCATTGCCGTCAATGGAGAAATCCTTGAAATCGGCCAGATCGGGATTGTTTCTGTACAGTTTGGAAGCATAGGCCAAGCCGAGAAGGCGTGGCATTTGGCCGGCAGTGCATGAGATATCTGCTGAAGAGTTCTTCATGTCGGTCAGCGTGCGCCACTCGCCCTTATCATTGAGCGAGCGCGTAGCAAAGTGACCATTCATCAATCGACCGGCAGAAGCTGGCTCTGCAATGACGTCTGTGTGTGCATATAGCTGTGCGAAAAACTCCTGAGTCGAGAGTTGATCGATGGCCATCATAAAGGTCTGGTCCCGATAGTAACCAGAGCGGAAGTCTCCATTCCTGAAGACCTTTGACATAGCGATCTGAGGCAATTCTTTGCCATCACCGAAAATACCAAACTTCGCTTTGCCCATGAAGACTTCCTTCCGCCCGATCAAACTCGCCTCTCGACTCTCTATGGCCAAGGCGTAGTCCGATAGCACGTCATGCTTAGTGAGCTCTCCAATTGACGACAAAGAACCTGTTTCAGTATTTTCCATATATGAGCGCTTAAAACAACACTTCCCGCAACGCTAGCCAAATATAGGGAATGTTGACCACTTTACCAAGTGAAAAATCGGAATAAAG
>JBCCXG010000207.1:0-9155 GCA_039191945.1 Bacteroidota bacterium | reverse complement strand
TTTACGGATTCTGGTTTTGGAACTCCCTATCCGCTTACACCTGCGATCGGGTCTGCGCAACGCCGACGAAAGATTTCAAAATAACGTTCGGCCTCCCGGGTGTGCAGCCTTACGGAAGTGATCCACGCTTTGACAGTACGTTGAAGAGCTATGTCACCAAGAACTTAAAAAAGTAAAACGATACAGGAAAAGTTTTAACTAAGGGCTCCCGTTGGGGAGCCTTTTTTGTTGACAATCATTCACTCCTCAAAATCGACGCAGGATTCACCTTCACCGCTCTCCTGACCTGACCTACGACCGTGATGATCATGGTCAGTAGGATCACACTAATCGAAAGCAGAAAGGGACCCGCAGTGATAGGTTTGTGTACAGGATAGAGCTCATCGACCATCATGATGATCAAATAGGCCCCTAGTGGCGCTCCGAGTAAAAAAGCAATGCCCACAATCCAAACATATTGCTTACCGGCAATCCGCGTGATCCCTTGTGGAGTTGCTCCTAGCACCTTCCGAACTCCAAACTCTTTTAGCTTGCCCTGGATACTCATAGAGATCAGACCGTAAAGCCCCAGACAAGCCAGGAAGAGCGCCATGGCAGTGACGATAAGCATAAGGACCATATCGGCCCTAGTACTCCGGAAGTAGTAATTAAATGTATCCTCCTGGTAGTTGCGATCATATGGCTCATTGGGCGCTATGTCAAACCATGTATTCCGAAGGTGTTGGTCAAGGCTAGTCAATCCATCCTGACTACGAACTACCATAAAACAAATGTCCTTATCCTCCACTCCAGTGAAGACGAAGGGCTCTATCCGCGCGTAGAAGTTGTCATAGTGAAAGTTTTTCACCACCCCAACCACAGTTCGGCTGATGGAATCCATGACAAAGGTCTGATTGATGCTCTCATCCCACCCCATGGTCCGCACGAAAGCCTCGTTGACCACTACTGACGACTTGCGATCCATCGCTTGATCCGTCAGGAATCGGCCCTCTACCAGTTGAAAGCCCATCATCTCCAAATAACCGGATGTGACTCCTGCCCTTCTGAGTGCGAACTCATGATCGAGGTATTCAAAAAACTCCCGAGGTAAGAACGTCCCAACATGGGCCGAGGCTCCAGCAAAGCTTTCAAGGTGTGGCTGATCCATCACAGCATTGCGCATCAGTTCGTAGTTGGCTGAATTCTGGACGTAGATGGACAATGTATTGTGCTGCTCGTAGCCCCAATCACGCTTTGTCATTTCATACGTGATATCAGTAAAGACCACCCCCGCCACGATGGTCTGGAAAGCCAGAAAAAACTGGAAGCCCAGGATGACCCTGGCAAATGTGTTTTTGCTCCCGAGCTTTTGACTCCCCTTGAAGATAGTAACCGGTTGGAAACGTGAAATATATAGTGCTGGGTAAGCTCCCGAGAGGAATGCCGTAGCGCATAGGAGTCCAATGCAAAACAACGCTAAATCGAAGGGAAAGAAGGTCCGAAACTCAAAATCAAGCTCAGGCACCATGACATCAAAGCCAGGAATCAGCAGATAACGACTAATCAGAATGCCCAGCAAGAGTGCGATAGTACATAGCAAGAGATTCTCAACCATAAACTGCTGGATGATCTCTTTGCGCACCCCACCCATCACTTTACGTAGCGCAATCTCTCGTAGCCTTCGTGCTGCGCCTACCACCGCAATGTTCATAAAGTTGAAGCAGGCCATACCCAAAAGGAATAGGGCGATCAACGCAAGTGCGATGCGCCCGCCAGGCTCTACAGCAAGCACAACCGGTGAGGACATTTCATATCCTTTGGTACTGAGGTCGTATAATGGTATAGTAGTGAAGCGCTCGACCAACCATTCAGGACCGACGGCCTGCTGCTCCTCCACGTATGCATCATAGACGGAGTACAATTCGTCGATGGTGTGGCCGTCATGAAGGAGGACAAAGGTGGCATCAGTAAAGTAGGCCCAACCGTTACGATTAGGAGGTGATTGATCAATAAAGTTGCCCATTGGCAGTAAGAAGTCAAAGCTCATCCCGCTGTTGTATGGATAATCCTCCAGTACCGCTCCCACTTCGAAAGTACGGGTATCGCCATTACCAAAACTCATGATCACCTCCTTAGCCATTGGATCCTCCTCACCAAAGTACTTCTTGGCCATATCGTAGCTTATGATCACCTGGTTCTTGTTTGCCAGCGCCGATGGGGAACCCGCCAGTACAGCAAAGTCAAACATCTTCATGAAAGCCGCGTCGACAAAGACCATGCTTTCCTCAAAAACATTGTCGCGGTAGCGTACGCTAGCAGACGTATACTCCACCCTGGTAAACTGCTCAACTGCCGGATGATCCTGCAACAATCGCGGGCCCAATTCAAAGGGTGTGTCGCTCCAAAGTGGGTTGTTGCTTTCGTTTTGTACGTAGTTGATTACCTGATGAATGCGATCGCCCTTGGTGTGAAATCGATTCATGTGCAGCTGAAAATCAATAAAGATGTAGACCGTTATCGCCATCCCAAGCGCAGTCGCCAAGCCAAGGATATTGATTGCCGAAGTCACCGGATACTTTCGAAGATTCCGAATGCCCAGCTTGAGGTAGTTGCGAAAGAGGCTAGATTTTGGCATAATAGCGTTTTTTGAGTTTGACCTTTTAATATTCGACCATCGAAAAAACCGAATGACATCCCAGATGAACTTGAGCCGAGCCCGACGTACGCTTTGGTCCCGCGCTCGCCGATCGAAGAGCTCATAGATATCTCCCTCGATCTCCTCGAGGAAGAAAGGGTTGCAATACCAACGGAGAAAGCGCTCAGCCCAAGCCGGCGGCCTTGCCTTATTCATGTGGAAAAGTTGAAGGTCAGCTTTGGGATGCGCTTATAGAGCTTATTGCGTATCAGCATGGAGTCATCGAGTGCTTCTTTGCCCAGCTTTGTGAGTGTAAAGAGACGCTTCCTCCTGCCTCCACGCTCGTTCGTCGCTCCGCCCATTCTGGATTCAAGTAGTTGCTTTTCCTGAAGCCGCCGGAGGACCGCATGGGCCGCGCTGATATTCAGCTCTCTACCGGTTTGTTCCTTCAGCTCATCGATGATCGCGACCCCATAGGCCTCATCGTACAGTGACCCTACCGTCAAAAGCACCAGCTCTTCCAATTCGCCAAGATGTATTCCTCTCATGGATTGATGGTATTTGTTGTATAAAACGTGAAAGTAATAAGATTAGTTGTATTTAACGTACAACTAATGGAGAGGAGATTGAAGTCTCTACTTTCGGGGGGTATTGGGCACCGCGAAATCAAATATTCGCAGCTTGTTGAGGCTCTCGTCGCTGGTGGGCGCGACTTTGAATTCACCCGGTACGGTATCCCAACCTTTGTAGACCTGGCCATTGATCAGGTATTGATCATTTTCCCCACCGCCGCTATTGGCAAAGACCGAGTAGCTCGATACCGGCGCCCGAGTGCCCGCATTCGTGCCACTGAGGACGTATTCCATCGTACCGTCCCCGTCAGCATCCACCTCTATCCAGTTGATATGCAGGATCTGGTTATAGGACCCGTCTGCAGCCATCTCGTGAATGCGTTGATTGAAATTTGATATGATGGACTCGGCACCGGCCACGTCCTTTCGTAAGGCGAAGTGTAACGTGTGCCGAAGGAATGGGATCGCCCCCACCTCCAGGTATTGACCAATTTCCTGCAGGTGGTGAATTTTGAGGTACTGCACCAGAAGCGCGTCAACCAACATATAGTCCACCTCTTCGACGAGTAGTTTGCGAAGATTTTGCTGATCGCTTTCTCCGTCCACAAAAACGGGGCCTTCCGCTTCATCTACCTCATCACCATAGGCGTAGCCATGAACAATCGCAATCCTTTTCCCAGCAAGCTGTTTGAAGGACGAGCTGGAAACGTCCGCGCCCTTTCGTCCCACGAGTACCAACCGGTTTTCCAAATAAGCCTCACTAAAGAAAAAGTCCTTTTCTCGTTCTCCATTCTTCCACAAAGCCGCACTACCGTTGTACTGGCCCGATGTGATACCGTCTAGTACCGATTTGAAGTCGGTAATCTCCGTGACCGCCACGATATCGTCTCTCCTCAGGGCTTCGTTGACCAGTTCGAGCGCAACTCGCTGCCTAGACTCCACATTGGTGAATGGCGGCCAGACGTCTGAAGCTAAGCGTAGCCCTTTGGGTTGTGCAAGCACGACCAGTGGCAGTAGGACAATCAATAAAGGAAGTAGTTGCTTCATAAGCTGTTGTGGCCAATCGACCCATTGTCCTTTCTAAGGTACCGAAAAGGCCTCCGACCTCGCTCATTATTCCAATTTTTCATTTTATTGGACGTACATTACTACTCGCCCAGTTGTAACCGGAGCGGAGAAATTCAGTATAAAATAATATTTACCTGGTCTTATGCTCAAAAACTACATCCTCGTCGCCTGGCGCAGCCTGCTGAAGAAATTCGGCTTTACCATCATCAATGTCTTAGGTCTTGCCTTTGGCATGGCTACTTGCCTGCTTATCTCCCTCTATGTTAGTTACGACCTCTCCTACGACGACTTCCAGGACGACAATGTCTATCGGATGTGGATCAACCGGGTCTACCCAGAGCGAGAAGTGAACTACCCGATTGTCCCGCACTCCTTTGGGCCACAGATGCTCCAGGACTTTCCTGAGGTCATCGCGCAGGGTCGCTGTTTCTATCTACCTAACCCCGTGGCCGTCAAGATCGACGAGGACACGTACCTTGAAGAACACTTTGTGTTTGCCGATACGACGTTCCTCCAAGTAGTCAACATTCCCTTTCTTCATGGCGACCCCGAGACCGCTCTCACCGAGCCCAATTCCGTAATCATCTCCGCGGCCACTGCCAGGAAGCTCTATGGCGAGGTCAACGCAGTGGGGAAACAATTGGAGTTTTTCAATCAGTCCAGAAAAGTATCAGCGGTCGCAGCAGACTATCCCAATAATTCTCACTTCCGATTTGACTATATCGTTCCGGGATTTCTTGGTGATCGAGTCAACTTCGTAGGGTTCAATGCCATGACTTACATTAGGCTCCGCGAAGGGACGGATCCGGCTACAGTGGAGTCCAAGCTCCCGGCCTTCGTGAAACAATATGCCGAAGGACCGATCCAGAAGCGAAATGGCATGTCCTACGATGAGTACGTAGCGGCAGGCAACGGCTACAACTACTACCTCACGCACATCAAAGACATCCACCTCTACTCCCACCTAGAGAATGAGATCAAAGCCAACGGTAACATCAACTACATTTACATCTTTTCGATCATCGCCATCTTCATTTTGGTGATCGCTTGTATCAACTTTACGAACCTATCTACCGCCAGGTCCACGGAGCGTGGCAGAGAAGTAGGCATACGCAAGGTACTGGGCTCAAGCAAGCACCAACTCATCGGCCAATTCCTTGCAGAATCTATCTTAGTGGCCATTTTCGGCGCTCTGATTGCGCTAGTAATCACCTACTTGGCACTCCCATACTTCAATGATCTGGCGGCCAGACCGTTGACCCTATGGCAGTTGGCCCGTCCAGGAGCCATTGCCACCATGCTGCTGGTAACCTTGGCCGTGGGACTCTTCGCGGGCATCTACCCTGCCTTTTTCATTTCTTCCTTCTCCGCACTATCGGTTATGAAAGGCAGACTGAAAGGCAGCAAAACGGGGATCTACCTACGAAACGGCTTGGTGATCTTGCAGTTTGCCATCTCTATCACCCTGATCAGCGCTACGCTGATCGTCTTTGAGCAGATGAGCTACATGCTGAATAAGCCGCTGGGATTCGACCAGGAAAATGTCATCGTGATGGAAAATGCCGGGGCGCTCAATGACGGTGCCAATGGTTTGACCCGTTTAGAGACCTTCAAGAGCGAAATCAATGATCTGCCTGAGGTGAAGATTAGCGCCTACACTTCTAACATGCCAGGAGATCTGACCCCAGACTTATCGATTCGGGTGCCTGGAACTGCCCAGAAGGAACTCATCATCAGGACCATGAGATTTGATGATGAACTCCCGGAAGTGCTCGGCATTGAAGTGCTAGAGGGCCGCTTCTTCTCCAGGGACTTTGAGGATTCACTGTCCATGGTGCTTAATGCTGCCGCAGTTGAGCAGCTGGAAATCGCGGATCCCATCGGTAAGAAGATCTTGCAAATCGCTGCGAACGCAGATCCGATCGAATACACCATCATTGGTGTCATCGATGACTTCCACTTCCAGTCACTGCACGTCGACCTCAAGCCTGCCTGCTTTACGAGCATCGGCGGACCCAATGGAAATGTGAACAAGATGGCAATCAGCGTCTCAGGAAATGAACCCCAGCGTACGATGAGACAAATTGAAGACAAGTGGAACAAGTTTGTGTCCTATACACCTTTCAAGTCCTACTTCCTGGCCTCAGACATGCAAGAATTTTACGAAAACGAAAAGGCTACAGGCCGTATTTTAGGGATTTTCACCATTTTGGCGATCATGATCGCTTGCATCGGCCTCCTGGGTCTGTCCTCCTTTGTGATCAATCAACGGGTCAAGGAAATCGGTGTACGAAAAGTATTGGGGGCAACCATTCCGCAACTCATCCTGTTGCTCTCAGTGGATTTCACGAAGTTGATCGCTATCGCAATCGCCATCGCTATTCCCACAGCTTATTTTTGGATGAACCAATGGCTGGACAACTTTGCCTATGCCATAGGTATTGGCGCCCTCGTCTTTGTGCTCTCAGGAACCATGTCACTATTGGTAGGCATCGGGACCATCAGCTTCCAGGCCATAAAAGCAGCACTTGCAAATCCAGTAGAAAGCCTCCGTGATGAA
The DNA here is from genome assembly GCA_039191945.1 of Bacteroidota bacterium. Classification (GTDB taxonomy): domain Bacteria; phylum Bacteroidota; class Bacteroidia; order Cytophagales; family Cyclobacteriaceae; genus JAWPMT01. Next base: position 2,341 of record JBCCXG010000207.1, on the reverse strand, counting down.
TAAGCTATCGCGGGGCTCGAACCAATTGCCCTTCCTCCATGGGAAAATGGAAGTCGAGCTGAAACCCACTATGTCCATTGAAACGATAGTCGGCCCGTAGTTGGCTGAGCAGGCTTTTGATCAATTGGAAACCGAAGCCTTCTGACTCCTCCTGTCCTTCGGTGTCGAAACCAGGGCCATAGTCTCGATAAGAGAATTCGATCAGAACACCATCTGCCATCGTCATTGCTACTTCAAACAATGGACCATCTGATCGCATGGCGTACTTGATGCTATTAGTAATGAGTTCATTAAGGAGAAGTCCCAGCGGAATGGCCTGCTGAGTTCCGATATTGGGTATATCTACGGAGAGTGCATATCGGGGCTTTTCCGCAGCATCGGTCAACGCATCCAAGATGCTCTCCACCAACTTCTCATAGTAATTCCGAATACTGACGTGCTTGAAGTCTCCGGTCTTATACAACAACTCATGGACCATTGCGATCGATTGAATGCGACTCGTTGCACTATCTAGGTACCTGGAGTTGCCGGACTGCAGTCGTTGCATATCAATAATCGAGGATACCATTGCCAGGTTGTTCTTGATCCGGTGATGGGTCTCCTGAATCAGGATGTGCTTATCATTAAGTGCTTCTTCGAGGTGTTGTTTCTTTCGTACCAAATCCGTGACATCAGAAGCCACCACCAAAACGCTTTCGAACGCGCCCCGCTCGTCAAACTGCGTACCAGTCGTGATCTCCAGGTCCACCTCCTTTCCCTGCCGATTAGTCGTCTTCAGCCTTTGTTGCACAAATGCCCCCCCATCTTTCAAGAAATCGAAGAATCCCTTAGCTTCTGGAACGTCGGTAGTTATCAATGGGAGTATGGCACCCAATGCCTCTTCTTTAGAATAGCCAAAAATCTTCTCAGCCGCAGGATTCCACAAATCAATCACTACACCCTCGCGATCCAGCAGGTAGACGCCGATGGGCGCGGCATCAATCAAAGCACGCAACTTGCGATTGGCTTGCTCGTAAGAGTGCTCGGCCTTTACCTGTGCGGTGATGTCCAGATGGGACCCGGCAAGCTTGGTGGGAGCGCCTTTCGCATCCCAGGAGACAAATTGTCCGTGGGCCAAAATGTACCTGTAGGTGCCATTCTTAGCCCGCATCCGGAAGACAGCTTCATATACGTCATCAATGCCGTCCAACATTTTCTGCATATGAACACCAGGGATCGCCGCATCCTCGGGATGCAATAAGCTTTGAAAGTACGCCAGAGAGAATTCGACCTCCTCCCGGTCATAGCCCAACATTTCATGCCACATGACATTGAAATAGGTTTGATCTGTGACCAGGTCTAGCTCCCACAAACCAATCTCTCCCCCCACTACGGCAAGGTCCATGAATTGCTTGGTCTTCTCAAGTTCACGCTGTACCTGATACTGGCGCGTGAGATTCATGTGTGTGCCAACCACTCGCTTGGCCTTACCTCTTTCGTTAAACTCCGCTACGCGTCCGCGATGTAAAATGGTCCGATATTCCCCATCACGAGCTCGAAGTCGAAGGGTAAGATTAATTTCATTGATACCTCCTGATTCAATCCTGCCAATCTCCTTTGCCGGTAGATGCTGATCCTCTGGGTGCAAAAGGGACTCCAGAAATTCCACCGTATAAGTTACCTCCTCGTGCGCGTAGCCCAGCATCTCCCACCAACGACGATTGGTAAAGTGCGCCCCAGTGCTCAAGTCTATGTCCCAGATGCCAAGTTCTGCACCATTGACGGCCAGGTCCAGCCGCATTTCGCTTTCTTGGAGCTCTTGCAGGATCCTCTTTTGAGAGGTAATGTCCGCAACGATTCCCCGCAACTCCGCCGCAGACCCTGAGCCTACGCCCACCGGGACTCCGATAGCACGTACGATTCTTTCATTGCCCTCTTCCGTCAATACAGCGAGCTCTAAGTCGTACTCGCGGCCTTTTGTCAAAGCCAACTCCACACTCTCCCTTAAGCGCAGCTGTTCCGGACCAAAGTAGGTGTAGACCTCCTCCAATGACGGTGCGCCCAAGGCCGAGTCCCTTTCGAAAATCTCGTAAAGCTGTGGCGACCAGAATACAGCATTACTTTCGACCATCCATCGCCAGGATCCCGTTCGAGTGATCCGGGAAATCTGTTCCACAACGACATTCTCTTGCAGCATGTTGGAAGCCTGACCCATTTGATTGAGCGCTTTTCCCATAATGAAATGCAGACGGACGGCATCCCGCGTCTCCAGATAGTCATCCGCCCATTCTGTTACCTCTATACTCCAAGGCTGTTGCTTTTTATCTCGCAAGAGCACTAAGTAAGCTGAACTAGATCCATC
>JBCCXG010000206.1:0-9170 GCA_039191945.1 Bacteroidota bacterium | reverse complement strand
GAGAGCTTTCGGCTCACTACTTATTGGATAGCTTCTCCAAGTGTTCCGCTATTTCGGCGAAGAGTTCATTGTTCCTCTGATTAGTCGGGACCATTTTCTTTTGTACGAGGTCAATTTTGTTGTTGATGAGCGTCATTTCTTGTTCAATGAGGTTGAACATCTCGAGATTCGTTTCCTGATATGCTTTCAACTTTTTTATCAACTCTTCTATCTTTTTCAAAGATATCTACGATAATAACGAATAATTGCAAGCAGTGATCGGTTTTGGCAGGATGTTCCTGAGAAACTTGAATGAATTATTGATTTTATCCTTTGCAAAAGTGTAGCACCTGTCTATATTTGCCCTCCGAAAAATCGGAACAGTTGAGAAGCGACTGTTATGAACGAGATTGGAATTTATTCCCGGTCCCTTCGTCTAGGGGTTAGGTACGACCCGGTAAGGGCGCCAGGTTTTCGAAAACCTGGTTTTAAAAAGGTCAAGATGTGACCTTAAAAAGAAATTGGTTTAAAAACCCGGTCCCTTCGTCTAGGGGTTAGGACGCCAGGTTTTCATCCTGGAAACAGGGGTTCGATTCCCCTAGGGACTGCATCAAGGCCTTGTGAAACTGCAATTAGTAATATTCACGAGGCCTTTTTCATTTCTCATAGTTTAGCACCGTATCTGCATGGCCTGATGCAGTCCCTAGGGGAGCCCCCCTGCCTGCTTCGCTCACTGGCCCTACTCCTAAAACAGTCCACTGGACTGTTTCTTAACGGAGAGTCCTCCCTACGGACTGAGGTTTTCTTTTATTGGGTAATCTCCCTTAAGGCCTTGGCATAGCTAACTCCACTTTCAGTTGAGGTCAGTGGACCCTCTTGCTTTTCACAGTCCCAGAGGAGCCCCCTGCCCGCTACTCCCTGCTCTTGCCTAAAATGATCTAAGGCTGGCCGCGTAGGCGGAGCAATTCTTAACCCATCTTCAGTCCAATTCGGTGGGCAAAGCGCTCTGTCCTCCATGGGACTGGGTTTCTTCTATTGGGCAATGGCACTTAAAAAACACTTGTATGTTCAGCACCGCTTTTAGATTGATGCGTGGCGTATGCTATCGCTTGCAGTCGTCAGTGGCTTCCCTGCCCGCTCTTTGAAGTCACGAAATCATTGCTCAGTTCTGGAGCGATTTTTGATAATATAGTTTTTACCGTTTGTGGCTCTCCTCACACTTACAAACTCCGAGTCATCTCCGTTAGATGCCCATCTCAATCCATTTTGATGCCCATCATATTTCGTTTTGATGCCCATCTAAATTCCGTTTGATGCCCATCAAACGGGCAACGAATCACCACACGACGAACGTTTCATAGCGGTCCGACGAACGTTTTACCACGGTGCGACGGACGTTTTGTCGTGATGCAAATGGATGCGCGTCACGTCTTACTCGAAATTATACTTCTCAGCGAGCTCAGCGGCTGTTAATAGTCGCGTCGTCTGCAAGTGCGTCAGGATTGCTGTGAGCCTTGAAACGCGTTTGAGGTCATCTCCTTCCATGAATGCTTGTTTCGCTTTGACAACAACACTTTTTGGAATCGGCTGAAGAAAAATCGTACCTTGAGATGATCAAATACCTCCACTATGTTTCTAAGTTATCTCAAAACTGCCTATCGTGTCTTTCTGAGACATCGTGTTTTTGGGGCTATCAATGTGGCCGGCCTGACTTGTGGTTTGACGTGTGCGTTGTTGATTCTCACGTTCGTCGTTGACGAACTGAGCTATGATAATTTTCATTCCAAGGGAGATCGCATCTATCGACTGCGTTACAAAGTTCGTTCGTTTGACCTCGCACGGGTACCACCGATTTTTAAGGAGCACATAGATTCATTTTTTCCGGAGGTGGCAAGTTCTGCCAGGCTCTTTAGCAGAGCGGTGAGCGTCAAGATCCCTGAATCAGGATACTCTCAGGTGATTCGATTTGAGGAGTCCAATGTGAACTTTACCGATCCTGATCTCTTCGATGTATTTGATTTTGAACTGATCGAAGGGGACCTACGCGACGCCTTGGATCGCCCATTTACGATCGTGCTTTCGCAGCGACTGGCGAACAAGTATTTTGGAACGTCTAGTGCCCTCGGCCAGACGCTTTGGCTGGAAGGAGATCATGCCTTTGAGATCACTGCAGTGGTGAAGGATTTTCCCAGTAACTCTCATACGCACTTCGACATGCTGGTCCCTTTTGACAACATGTACGATCTGGAACCAGGCACGCTGGGTAGCTTGATCAAGGCAGACTTCGAACGGAACTGGAGTGTTACACATTCTCCAACCTACATCTTGCTCGAGCCAGGGGGCAACCCGGCAGCGGTCAATGCCCGTTTTGAGGATTTCGTGTCGGAGAAAATGCCTCAATCTCATCAGAAAGGTCAGCGCTTCGAATTGCAGCCGCTATCGGATATTCACTTGAATGATGACGTGCTGTCCCAAGCCGAGCCACCGGGTAGTCGGGAGTTCATCTACATTTTTGCCATCGTTGGATTGCTCACACTGCTCATTGCCTGCATCAATTTCGTCAATTTATCCACCGCTAAATCTCTGCAGCGAGCCAAGGAGATCGGCATGAGAAAAGTACTGGGCTCTTCCAAGCAGCACCTCATCCTACAATTCATGGGTGAAGCGTTTTTGACGACGGTCTTTGCTGCAGTGCTGTCTATTGCCATGGCCATTTTGTTGTTGCCGGAGCTCAATGCACTTACGGATAAAGCAATGGACCTGACCATCTTAGTCCAACCGGTCATTGTGGGTGGTTTCGCGTGTTTGATCATTTTTACCAGCGTCGCGGCGGGCATTTATCCAGCCATATTTGTCACTCGGATTTCACCCCTATCTAGTCTCAAGGGGCTCGCTTCCGATCGCGGGGCAGGCCTGTCTTTTCGGCGCGTCCTTATGGTCATCCAGTTTTCTATCAGCATCATGTTGATTGCCTCTGCGCTCATCGTCTTCGATCAGTTGGACCTCTTGCGAAACAAGCCACTCGGATTTCAAAAAGACCACATCGTGACGGTACCCGTACAAAGTGACAATTTCCACAATGCTTTTGGTGGTGTGGATGGGTCGAAAAGACAAAAGTTGAACGCGTTCGAGGCCGAAATAGCCAAACAATCAGGGATCATCCAAAGCACGCTATCATCTGTGGCTCCCGGGTTCGGTGTCGTCAGTCGGTCCATCATTCCCGAAGGCTTCACTTTTGAGGACCGTCTCATTTCTCCTGTTTTGTCCGTGGATTATGACTTTGTCGAGACCTACCAAATGGAGTTGGTCGCGGGGAGGAGTTTCTCCAAGGACTTCGGTTCGGACCACTTGGAAGCCTTTATCCTCAATGAGCGAGCGGTTCAGGAGTACAACTTCGAATCTCCGGAAGAGGCGATTGGCAAGTCACTGGAGGTAGAGCGGAAGGAAGGCAAGGTAATCGGCGTGGTGAAAGACTTCAATTTCTTATCCCTCAATCAGGCCATGAGGTCCATCGTGTTGCATGTAAGCGTCCCGCAATTCAGCGTCTTCTCCATCAGGATCGCCGGGGAAGGAGTGACGCAAACACTTGAATCGCTCAAAGCGACATGGGAAGTGTTTTTTCCAGAAGAGACCTTTGACTATGCCTTTTTGGATGAGTCTTTGGCAGCCAACTACGAGAACCAGGAGCAGTTTGGCAAACTCATCAGCTACTTCGCTATTTTGGCGATCGTCATCTCATGCCTGGGGTCTTACGGCCTGATCATGTTCATTGTCTCCCGACGACAGAAGGAGCTTGGAGTCAGAAAGGTACTTGGTGCTTCGATCCCGCAGATCGTGGGGGTACTTTCTTACCGGTTTTTGCTGCTGGTGGGGGTGTCCATCCTCGTCGCTGTCCCGTTGACCCTATGGGCGGCGGAGGCGTGGCTGGACAATTTTTCCTATCGGATCGAGGTGTCGCCATGGAGTCTCATTGTCGCCTCTGTAGTCACGATGTTGCTCATCACTATTTCCATTGGCTTCCAATCTGTCAAGGCCGCGTTCGTGAATCCTGCGAGGATACTAAGGATGGAGTGAAAGTGCTGCACAGCTCTTTTTGTCCAGACTATTTTCAGAGCCACTTTTTATATTTAGCCATTACTTCTGCATGGGGCTTTACCAAGCCTTTATCAGCATTTGAAAGGCCTTCTTCGATTTCGGCTTTTTCATCCTCGTCAATAGCATCCCACCAATCCGCCTCATCCTCAATTTTCAGCAGAGACTTAATCTTCAACAACAGCTCGTCATCTTCGCTATTGATAATCTCCGAAATAATTCTGTACTTGACCGCGGCATTCATCATCGTTCCTTTCTTACAAAATAACGATAAATTGCTTATCTCTGACGTCATACCTCTATAACGCTCCAAGATCCGAGTAACTTACTTCAGTACATCCGTCCCCAGCAACTTCATGTCGAGGTCGTACCAGATCCTTTTCGTTGGCATCACAATTCCATTGACCGTTTTTGCTCCTTCATTGAAGACGATCTCGCCTCCGCGGTCGTCCTTCTTTACAAACTTGAACCCTTCCAAATAGTAGGACTCCCTGTTGATGTAAAAGTCCCAGTCTTCGTTTTCATAGGCGATGTGGATTACGTAAACGGGCTTTTCATTGATGAACTCTTCCTCAAAGGCGTCTTGTACCTGTACGCCGGGATCAAAAAACTTGGAAGGTATGCCCCAGATGTAGGGATAGAACTTTGATGCCCATTCGTAATTTTCACAACTCGAGCTATCGTTGTGGGCCGTACAAGCTCCGGCACGGTATTCCAAATGCACACCCCGAAACAGATTGTGGTACTCAAACTCATCAGACTTGTTGTCCATTCTCAATTGGATGATCTCTGTATTGTTGTCGCTGAAGACACTCTGGCTTACCAATTCCAATAGCACTTCCTTGTCATACCAGTGACCCTCCCTTTCATGGTATTCTTGACACCTTTTGGCGATTAAGACGCTCGTCAGGTTTTCTGGAGTGCAGGAGCAAAGACAGAGAACAGCGACGGCGATGTGGGCTAAGGATTTCATGCTATTGGTGATTGGGTGGATGGATCAAACGACTTTTACATTCGAAAATGGTGCGCTGCCGTGAGCTAAAATAGCGGTTCCCTGTCTTTGACGCTCATTGATCTTGTATAGTTATCCTAGGCCTCTTGCAGGTCTTTCGCGTCCTTGAGCAATCGAATCAGCTGAAAAGTTTTCCCAATCTTCCCTTGCATGGCCGATACAATGCTGTGCATCGCGATCAAGGTTCTATTCATTTCCAGGTGACCTTCAACTATTTCTACAAGTGTAGCTTGAGCACCTGAGAATCCCTCTTCCTCGTAACGACTGAGTACTTTTACGGCGTTTTCTTCTGCGGTGATCACGCGCTCCTTGGGTTGATATCCCATTTGTCTGATCATCGTCTCTGCCAGGTGCCAGGTAGACCAAGGGTTTTGTCCGGTCACGATGTTTTGGTCGACAGCTACATGTTCGAGGTACATGCTTCCTTCGATAAATTTTGCCCCATGGGCAACCAGCTGGTCTTCCAGCAGGAAAGGGAAGATCGCCTCTGCATCTGGTATCAGAAAAAGTTCCTCATTATTGGTGAAGCTGCTTACAGCCTTGTCCTGGAGTAAGTAGTCACCACTGGTCAGGGTAACATTCACCAAGGCGGCCGGTCCATGACACACTGCCCCAACCACTTTTCCGGATTGATAGTAATCCCTCACCAGGGATTGAATGTATGGATTGTCAGGGAAATCGTACATCGCACCTTTTCCACCCACAAAATAGACGGCCTCGTAAGCTGTTGGGTCCACTTCCGAAAGAGGCAGGGTGTTCTTGGTTTTCTCCTGAGCAATCGAATCATTCAAGAAGGCGAAGTCGTAGGCACCCATGTCTTCATCGTCAATAATTACGGGTGGTTGACCGCCTTGAGGACTTGCCACATCCACTTCGAAGCCATTAGCCGTGAAGACATAGTAGGCTCTTGAGAGTTCGGTGAGCTCATATCCGGTCTTTTTGCCACTGGCGCCCATCTGATCGGTGCTCGTTACAACGGCCAGGACCTTCCCCCTAGGCTCGACGATGTTCTCATTGAGGTAGGGGATCGAGGTCGCGACCACTTGATCTGGATCGAGATCAGCATCTGCTTCGGGGATTAAACTCATAAACCAATAACCAAAAGCGAAAAGAGCAAGCCCTAATCCGAGTAGGGAGATCAGTGACCACTTTAGCATTTTCTTGAATCGTGACATAGTTTTTTTCTTGCAAACCAATCGGTCACGGGTTCGGAATACTCCCTAAATGATCATTTCATCAGAGCAAAAGATCATTTAGTCAACTGTTGCCGGTAGCTCTTGGGTGTTTCGTTCGTTTGTTTTTTGAAGGCGCTATTAAAGCTCGAAAGGCTATTGAAACCCACCTTAAATGCGATGGCAGAAATTGTGAAATTCTCATGATCGGGGTCGGCTAGCAGTTGGCTTGCCTCCTCGATGCGGTAGTGGTTCACAAAGGCATTGAAATTCTTGCCACTCTTTTGATTGATGACCATAGAAAGGACTTGGGTGCTCACATTCATCGACTCGCTTAAAGATTTGAGGGTGAGCTCAGGGTTGGCGTATTGCTTCTCGGTGGCGACCATCTGAGTGGCCTTGGCGAACAAAAGGTCCACCTGGTCGGCCGACACGCGCGTTGACTTGTACTTTTCTTGGTCGACATCCTTGAGGTACCCCTTGGAGATGATGATGAAACTGATCGTGTAGGCTACTAGGGAGTAGAGAATGGGCCCTAGGATATAGGGAACAATGTCCTCGATCAGATTGAGAAAGTACGCGACCCATATCACAAGCAGCCCGTAGAAAATCAGATTCATCAACCGGTAGGCTGCATCTTCCAAGCCGGCTTTCCGCTGTTGATTGATGTAGCTTTTGGTGATGATTACGTAGGTCAGATAGTGACCATAATAGGTCAGAAAAAGGAATAAAAAAAGGAGTTTCGGTAGGGTCTCGAGGTGTTCGTTTTGGATCCAGATACCAAACAGTATGGCCACAGTTGCGGGTATGAGATGTACCAACCGCTTGTTGGACCAGCGAAATGACCTATCGGCTACTGCTCTTGCGTAGAAATAGAAAAGTGGGCCAATGCCCATCATAGTGCCGAGCCCAACGAAAACAAATTTCGCGTCCAGGTCACTCAAGAATTCCAGGAAAACAGATTTGCCGACGCGGAACGAAAGAATGATCAGTAGTGCGCTCAGCAGGCGATTGGCCAGGACGTTACCTTGGGTTTGGGTCCACAAGTACAGGGCGAGCAACATGCCATGAAGTACGCCAAGTCCACTCACCACAACCAATAGTATCTGACTTACAGTCATGCGGTAAAAATATGGATATTACCAGGCGGAACAGTAGCTCTTTTCATGCGCTTACGAAACATATTGGAGCAACCCAACCGCCGTTGATCCTTTTGATGCCCATCAGCCGCTCAATATAATTCACTTCGTACCGCTCGCTCGTTGGATCCACACTGGTCACGTGCACCCGCCCCGAGCTATGGATGAATTCATTATTGCGGATCCAGAGGCCGACGTGGGTCACTCTGACTCGTTCTCTTTTACCAAAAAATAGTAGATCGCCGACTTCTAGGTTGTCGGTAATCATTTTGCTGTAGCTCGTTCCATCGATCGCCACTTCTTCTACTGAATATGGCACGTCATCCCCCTGCTTGACTTGCTGACTGGCGTCCCGAGGCAAGAATGACTCACCAAGACAAGAATTGTAGTTTACACTCAAGGCGCCTGCACATTCTATATCTGCTAACGCTCTGGGTCATTCCGTGTCTTAGTAGCCACCTTTCGGAATTTAAGACTTTGAGGGTCATCGTGCGCATAAGGATCATTGATTTATCGTTATTTTGTAGAAAACGTAGCAAATGAGCAGTGTTGAATTAAGGGAGGCGGTACATCAGATGATCAATCAAGCCGATGATCGGTTGTTGAATCTGGTTTATGCTATGATGCGCGCTGACCAAGGGGAAGATGGCCTGTCTGATACTCACAAAGAGCTTCTCGATGAGAGGCTCATGGAATACAAGAATAATCCAGAGTCACTTGAAGATTGGGATGATGTAGTCAAGGAATTGGACAGTGAATAATGGCCGCGAGTTCCAGGTCTTTACCCGCCGCAAGGCTAGACATTCAGGAAAATCGCAAATGGTACAACCAACAAAAGGTAAATCTTGGAGAGGATTTCTATTTGGACGTCAAGGCGCGTGTTGCGTACATTAGGGAGAATCCATTGCACTACGAAAAGAAGCACAAAAGCATTCGGAGCGCCCGATTGACAAGGTTTCCGTATCTGGTTCATTACATTTTCGAGAAGGAGATCAACCTAGTGGTGATTTTGGCTGTAACCCACACAAGTCGAAATCCAGAGATCTGGAAGAGTAGAATTCCATGATTCTTGCCCTTATCAATCCAGGGTGTTTGTTTTGCTACTCTATTCCGCACCTGGATTGTCAGACTTAACCAGCCTATCCTTCCTTGTTACTGCCCCGTTGGCAGTCGCTTTCGATTCTGGTCGAACGAAGCCTCAAAACCAGATGTTCGTCGTGGTTAAGTCCTGCGTCTTGTCGAGGTTGCTACTGCCGTTGATCCTTTTTACGCCCATCAGCCGCTCAACGTAATTTACCTCGTACCGCTCCTGAGCGGGGTCTACACTGGTGACATGCACCCGTCCCGAGCTATGAATGAACTCATCGTTGCCGATCCAGATGCCGACGTGAGTCACTCTACCTCGTTCCTTGTTACCAAAGAATAGTAAATCGCCGACTTCGAGGTTGTCCGCGATCATTTTGCTGTAGCTCTTTCCGTCGATCTCCACTTCTTCGACATCGTAAGCGACATCATCTCCCTGCTTGACCTGTTGGCTCGCATCCCGAGGTAAGAAAATGCCCATGGAGTAATACACGGCTCCGGTAAAGCCGCTACAGTCCACACCCTTTAGCGAGTTGCCACCCCACAGATAGGGTTGTCCGTTGAAGTTGTAAGCAAAATCCACCAGGTGCTTGGGATCAAATTGGGTCTGCTGTTGCCATTGCTCCAGCGGGGTGACTTCTGAGGACTTCACCAGGGCGCTTCTGCCCCCGGGAATCATGACTTCCGTGTACG
>JBCCXG010000205.1:0-9193 GCA_039191945.1 Bacteroidota bacterium | reverse complement strand
CATGTACGATCAATGAGTATTTGTAGTCGAGTACCTTGCGTTCGATTTCCGCCTCATTGTATTGTATTTCACCCAGAGCACGAGCAATCATGAGTTGTTTCCGCACCCAGTCCTGGGCGTACTTTTCTACCAGGCCGACACTATCTTCGCCTGTCAGCCCGGCGGGAATCAACCCCTCCAGGTCTTCCGGGTATAAAAAGTCCTCATTGGCACGGGCCACTGGCGTGGAATCGCTTTCCACCTTTTGCTGGAAATACTCACAACCCCATAATGACACAGACAAAATCACAAATCTCAGATACTTCACAACCCTAGTCAAAGCTTCTTTATGAGCCTGCAAATATTGTAATTGTTTTCGGTTGTAAATTCAATTTTGTCCATAATTCTCTTCACGAGCATCAGTCCCAAACCTCCCTTGCGCTTTGAGGCAATGATCTCATCCATAGAAGGTTCTTGGTACCGGCTTAGGTCAAAACTTACGCCCCTGTCTCGAATCACAAAACTCACCTGATCCCCTTTCCTGAAATCCACCAATAGCTCTAGCCGTTCTCCTGGGTCACAGTTGTTGGAATGAATGATCAGGTTGGCACATACCTCGTCGATGGCCAAGACGATCTTGTGGCTCTCTAATTCAGGCATGTGGTTTTCCATCAAGATGTCATTCACGAATGTCCTGATGTCCGCCAGCTTGGACTTACTGCATGGTATCGTGAGCTTACGCGTCATTCAGGTGCTTTAGAGCGTCAGCTTCGGTTTCTTCTATGGTTAGCAGGTCGTGTATGCCAAGGATCTGGAATACCTGCTGAACTTTTTCTTTGAGGCCAAATAGCACAAGTTCGATCCCTTGTGCTCTGATCTCATCAATGTAGGAAATAAACACTCCGAGACCTGCGGAAGAAATGTACTCGAGATCTGAGAGGTCGATGAGTATTCGCTTGTACTCACCCAGTGCCTTTGATAACGCATTGTCTAAGTGAATCGAGGAACTTGCATCTACCTCACCGGCTACGATGAGTTTGTAAGCCCCGTCGAGTTGCGCTTCTTTTATATCTATCATCATCTAAATTTCAAGATCACCAAGGTGTAATCGTCGTCTAATTTCTTTTCTCCTAAAAAGGTGTATAAATCGTCAATGATGCCTTGCTGGATGTCTTTCGGGCAGCCACTTGCATGTCGCACCAGCGCATCTCTCAGACGATCTTCACCATACTGTTCACCGGATGCATTCATTGCTTCGGTGATACCGTCTGTATGCAATAACAAAATGTCCTCGGTGGAAAGGCCAAGCGTATTCGCCTCAACGTATTTGTCGTATTCGGAGTTGCGCATGATGCCCATACCCATACCTTTGGTCTGCAGATAACGGGCTTCCTGGTCTTTTTGGCAGAATATGAGCGTGGGGCAATGTCCCGCACGGACGAATTCTATTATCCCGGAGGCCGTATCGATCAGGTAGTAAGAGGCTGTTATAAATGAAGACCTCTCGAGACAGCTCCCAATCGCAAGATTTGCCTTTTTGATCAATTCTGGTGGTGTGAGGTCAAGCTGGACCAGGCTGCGAAAAACACCTTTCATTTGGGCCATATTGAATGCAGCCGAAGTACCTTTCCCAGATACATCCCCGATGATCAGACCGTATTTTTGGTCATCGAACTTGACGAGATCGTAATAGTCTCCACCGACTTCATCGGCCGCCATGGAGTAGGCACTGATTTCGAAATAATCGTTGCTAGCTAGCTTTTCCGGCAGGAGGCTCTTTTGGACATTCTTCGCAATGTTGAGCTGCTCTTTGTAGCGTTCATTCTCGATGGCATCCCGAAGAAGCAATGCGTTTTCTAACGAAATGCTCGCCTGGCTTACAAAGGTCTTGATGATTTCCACCATCTCCCGGTTAAAGGCCTCACTCACCTCTTGTAGCAATACCAAGCTTCCAACCTGTTCACTTTTGATAAAAATTGGCAGCGCCAGCACTGATTTATAGGCACCCGTTTTAAGCGTCCCTACCATGCGTTGATGTCCCGAGGCCAGGCTTACATAGTCAAAATCAATGATCTTACGAACCGCCTCACCTTTGACTGTTTTCTTAATTTGCTTGACCTCCTTACCGGTTAGGTTTCGCAGGAAGTACTCACTGGTATCACCTATTCTTATTTCCAACCAAGCGGCATCTGCAAAGACGGCGCTCATAGAGCTATCTAAAAGAATACCATAGGTTTGGTCCTCACTTTGGCCGCTTGGAATGGCTTGGCTCAGCTTTTGGAAGTCAACGGCCTCTTTCAGCTTCCTTTCAAATACCGAAGATGTGGGTAGGTTGAATAGGGTCACCAGTATGGCAATAACTGCATACAGGAAAATGAAGATGAGTATCGCGACGATGAATACGCGGTCCATCAAATCAATGATCACCACTTCCCTTACTGAGAAGTTATTGAGGTTGACAAGGAAATGGTACAAGTAGATCCCAGATAGCAGAATGAATAGAATACTCTTCCACTTCTGTTTGAAGTTGAGGTAGGCAATCCATTTGAGATTTAGGGACAGAACAAGGGAGAAGCCAGTGATGAACACCAGCGCGATATTAAAATTATTGTCACCCAGCTGATAACCAAAGAAGTCGAACAGCAAGCTTCCATACAAGATGTATTCGAAGAAATTCCAGAGCTGGATCAGGTTTTTACTTTTCTGGTATAGAATCAATCGCTTCCAAACGACCATCGTCGACACCAGGTAGATGATGACTACTCCGCTGTATATCTGATACAGAAAGTTGATAGCGATCGGGTTCTCGCTGAGCTGACTGTCCCGAAACACAATAAAAAACCCCTGTATACCTAAGGAGATGATGGTTGCGATCAGGCCAGTGATGAAAACCTTCCACAGTAGATCAATAAAGTTGATACTCTCAGCTTTCGTGATCTTATACCTGTAGTAAGTCATCGTCGCGACGATGAAGATCGTCAGGAAGATCTGTGGCATGACAGCGGCGAGGTTTTCTCGCATGTCGTATCGCTGTAGCATCAATGTGTATATATTGAAAAACACATACAACACCCAGGCGATCAAGCCGACAAGAAAGGAAATCCGTATTTTGAGCTTCTGGGACATCAGCGAAGCAGCAAAGGTAGGCCGGTGCTACTAATTATGAAACCGATTGCATTTAGCGGCTGTAGTTGGGTGCTTCCCGGGTGATCTGAATATCATGCGGATGACTCTCAATTGCTCCTGCATTGGTGATTCTGGAAAACTTCGCCTTTTGCAGCTGAGCGATGTTACCAGCACCACAGTAGCCCATACCAGCCCGTAATCCGCCGACCAGTTGATAGAGCACTTCACCCACCATACCCTTATAGGGGACACGGCCCACAATGCCCTCCGGCACTAGCTTCTTAATGTCGTCCTCAGCATCTTGGAAGTACCGATCTTTCGACCCTTCTTCCATGGCCTCCACAGACCCCATACCTCGGTAAGACTTGAACTTTCGTCCCTCGTACAGGATCACCTCTCCAGGAGCCTCTTCTGTTCCAGCCAGCAATGAACCGATCATCACCGTACTGGCTCCAGCGGCTATCGCCTTCACTATGTCCCCGGAGAATCGGATACCGCCATCAGCGATGACTGGTACGCCCGATCCTTGAATTGCTTTTGCCGATTCGTAGACAGCGGTCAGTTGAGGCACCCCTACTCCGGCAATGATCCTTGTGGTACAGATGCTCCCAGGCCCCACACCGACTTTCACCGCATCAGCCCCCGCATCTACTAGCGCTTTGGCAGCCTCGCCTGTAGCGATATCTCCGACAATCAGCTCTAAGTCAGGAAACTTGTTCTTGATGTCTCGAGCGGTTTCGATCACGCCTTTCGAATGCCCATGCGCGGTATCAATGCTGACAAGATCTACTCCCGCCTTGATCAATGCCTCAATGCGGTCTGCAATATCGGCAGTGATCCCTACAGCAGCTCCTACCCTAAGTCGACCGTATTCGTCTTTGCAGGCGAAAGGTCGATCTTTATTCTTCAAGATGTCTTTGTAGGTGATAAGCCCAGTTAGCATCCCCTCCTTGTCTACGATCGGTAGCTTTTCGATCTTATGTTCTTGCAGTATCTCTTCTGCCTCTGAAAGGCCAATCTCGACAGTACCGGTCACAATATTGTCTTTGGTCATAATCTCACTCACCGGCCGATGCATGTTCTTTTCGAAGCGCAGGTCGCGGTTGGTGATGATCCCAATCAACTTTTGATTTTCGTCGACCACCGGAATACCACCGATTTTGTTTTCACTCATGATCTTCTCAGCATCCCCAGCAGTGCTATTGATGTGAAGCGTGATCGGATCCAGAATCATCCCACTTTGAGATCGTTTGACTTTGCGGACTTCCCCGGCCTGCTGTGCGATCGTCATGTTTTTGTGGATAATGCCAATGCCACCTTCCAAGGCCATGGAAATCGCAAGACCTGCTTCGGTGACGGTGTCCATAGAGGCGGAGAGTAGCGGAATATTAAGCTGAATTTTCCTCGTCAGACGGGTAACCGTCTCCGTATCTCTAGGCAATATTTGGGAATAACCAGGGATCAACAAGACGTCGTCGTAGGTGAGCGCCTCGAGTTGGAACTTCGGGTCTGGGGAATTCATGAGCAAATAATGCTTAACTTATTTGCCGCACGAAATTACCAACTATACCCCCCATTTGGAAATAGACTCTCGTAAATAATTTCATCTTTGCGGGCGTGCAGGAATGGATAGATGTATTCTGGTTACAGGTCTCACAAACCTCTCCTCTGGAAGCCTTAGCCGTCGGTTTTGGACTGACCAGTGTTTGGTGTTCGAAGCAGGAAAGTCTCTGGGTGTATCCGACGGGCATCGTCAGTGTCCTGATCTATATATATCTCACTTTCGACTTCGGTATCTATGCTGATACCGGGATTAATGGTTATTACCTGATCATGAGTATCTACGGTTGGTACCATTGGACGGATACCCAACAAGGCCCGCAAATACCGATCACTAGCACCAATGGTCAGGAGAAAGGCATTGCGATTGCCCTAATTATCACATCGTATCTGATCATAAGATTTGGATTGTCCTATACCGATAGTACGGTTCCCAACTGGGATGCGGCAACTACTTCCATTGCCATCTCTGGGATGTGGCTGATGGCCCGGAAGAAGATTGAGAACTGGCTGGCTTGGATCGTGGCGGATGCGATTTCAGTGCCTCTATATTGGTACAAGGGGCTACCCCTTACCAGCATACAATTTTTGATCTTCACCGCGTTAGCGACGTGGGGATATTTCAGTTGGAAGCGGAATTTGGACTTAGCTATGAATAAAAGGCCATGAATACCCTTAAGCGAGTAGCCGTGATAGGGCCGGAATCGACCGGGAAAAGCGAACTTTGTCAGCAGCTGGCTCGGGCTTTTCGTACAGAGTGGGTCCCTGAGTTTGCAAGGTTTTATCTGGACCGACTGGACCGGCCTTACGAGCAACCCGATTTATTGAACATCGCAAAGGGCCAACTCGCCTGGGAAGATGACAAGGCGGAATACAGTAAAGACTTTCTCTTCTGTGACACTAATCTAATTGTCATGAAAATCTGGAGTGACCATAGCTATGGCGAAACCGATCCGTGGATACTCCAGTCCCTGGCGACTCGTGCCTATGATTACTATCTCCTGTCCGATATTGATTTAGCCTGGCGACCTGACCCCCAACGCGAACATCCCCACTTGAGACCATACTTCTTTGACCTATATCATTCATACCTGGTTGATCATCAGCTTCCTTTTGCTGTGGTGAGCGGGATAGAAGGGGACAGACTAGCATGTGCCAAAGATGCTTTGATATCCTACTTCAATCTTTCTTGAGGTGTCGAGGTGACGTGATCACGCCGCCATGGCTCTCCGAACCATTTTCTTTTTGATAAGTTTGTACGAGTGAAGGGGTGCCCACGATGGCCTTTTGGTTATCGGTAATGAACGGGCTGAGATCATACCCTCGAACCTGATCCGGGTAATGCCGGCGTAGGGATGTATGATAAGCTAATGGGAGAGTCCCCTCTCTTCCAGATGTATTATTAGTTATAAAACTTCAAACCATGAAAAAGGCACTTTTTGTCTTCTTTTCGGCTGTAGCTTATGCGATTGCAGCACAGACCACCGTGAGTGGTGTGGTCAAGGACGCTTACGACAAGGCTCCGTTGCCCGGCGCGGCAGTCGTCGAAAAGGGCACCGAGAACGGAACTACAACAGACGCTGAAGGACGCTTTCAACTGACCGTCCTGGACGACAATCATCCACTGATCTTCCAATTTGTCGGCTACGAACAGCAAGAGATCGACGTCAACAACAATGCAATAGTCGTCATGCTGGAAACCAGGTACAAGCTGGAAAACTTGATTGTTGAGGGCGTGAGAGCTGCCCAAGACGACCCTGTTTCGCAAACCACCGTGAGCCGAAAGGAGATAAAAAAACGCTATGTTGGGCAGCATGCCATCTTCCTTTTGAACGAGCTGACCCCTAGTATGAACGCTTACTCGGAATCCGGCACCAATGTTGGAAACTACGGTCAGATTCGCCTCCGAGGCATAGGGCAGGAGCGGGTCAATTTTACGCTGAATGGTGTGCCACTCAACGATATGATTGATCACGGGGTCTTTTTTTCCAATTTCACTGATATCGCCAGCAGCTTCGAATCCACGCAAGTACAGCGAGGAGTCGGGGTCTCCGCGACCGGTGCGGCTTCTTATGCGGGGTCGATCAACTTCGAGTCCATCAATGTGGCTAACCAGGAGAAGTACGGTCAATTGGAACTTGGTGGGGGATCTTTCGGAACTTACCGGGCCAACTTCAATATGAGTACTGGAGTCAATGAAAAGGGCTTTGGCTTTTACTCGTCCTTCAGCCGGCTCTTTAGCGATGGCCACAAGCGACACACGGAAACTGACGCCTATTCCTTCTTCATGACGGGTGGATACTACGGAGAGCGAGACCTATTGCGACTGACTGCCTTTACTGGTCGCTCCCAAAATGGTCTCGGCTATTACACGATCGATGAGTCGATCCTCAAAGAAGATCCTCGGTTCAACAACCTAACGGAAGACGACAATGACGACTTTTCGCAATACCTCGTCCAGTTGCAGTACTCTCGCCAACTCAATGACCGTTGGAGATCCAGTAGCACCCTATATTACGGTGGCGCAGGAGGGGATTTTGCAGAAGGCACTCCTGATGAGGACAGTGTCTTTGTAGAGAACTTCTTTACACGATATCAGTTGGAGTTTTTCCAGATCAATTTTCCCTTGAAGAACGATCACTTTGGGATTATCTCAAACATGTCTTATGAGACTGGCGACTTTTCACTGACCACAGGTGTACACGCTTATCGTTTCCTTCGAGAGAACCGGCAGGAGATCCTGCCACAGCGCTCCAACCCTACGTACCTGGAAAGGTCTCGAAAGGATGAGTTGGCCCTCTTTGCCAAGGCCTCCTACGATTTGGGGAAATTGAGATTGTTGGCGGACGCTCAGCTGCGGACGATGTCATTATCCTTTGAGCCGGACTATGATTTTATTTTCGGTCCAGATGCCGTCGAAATGGAGGATCCTGACGCCCTGAATTGGACTTTCTTCAATCCGTCGGTAGGCGCTCGATACCTAATATCGGATCGACTGCATATCTATTCGTCTCTCGGCCTGGCCCACCGCGAACCCACGCGAATCGATATTCTTGGAGGATTCCAACTCAACGGTGACAACCTGGATCAAATTACGGTAGGGCCTTCCTTTGAGCCCGAACGGGTGTTAGACTTCGAATTAGGCATGCGCTGGGACAATGCCCGAGGCAGATTGGATGCCAATTTCTATTTCATGGACTTTAGCAATGAGATTGCCCCCATTGGTGAGATCATTGCTTTTGGGGTGCAGCGTAGACGCAATATTCCAGAAAGCTATCGCACCGGTGTGGAGCTGTCTTGGTACTATCCAATTGTTGGGCGCCTCTACTGGACGGGTGGAGCGGCCTACATGCATTCGAATATTTCAGAGATCGATGTCGAGGGGCTGGGTTCACTATCGGATCGTCAGCACGTATTGAGTCCAGATTGGATCATCAATTCAGGTCTTCAGTACGAGTTGATCAGGGGGCTTACGGCAGAGGTGAAAGCGCACTACATGAGTGAACAATACATGGAGCTGACCAATAACCCCGAGTTCACCGTGCCGAGCTGGTTTGCGATGGACGCGCTACTGCGGTACGATGCAGGAAGTCGTGTGACCGTATCAGCACAGCTCAATAATATTTTTGACAATACGTACTACACCTTCGGTTTGCCGTCTGATGTAGATGGAAGCGGTATATTGGAACGTGGGTTCCTACCTGCGCCGCCGAGGAATTTCTTTTTGACCATGCAACTGCGCTTTTGATACCTTAGCGGAAAAGGGCTCTTCATGTCGTCACATCACATTGTCCGAGATGAGCAGGAACCTGCCTTGTACGTACACGAGGCAGACAATTTCCTTCTGGAGCAATTGGGCGATCTGCTGGAGTGGTCCCCTACGGTCATTGCGAGTGCCCGAGCGCTGAAAAAGGTCATTGACTTTGGTATTAAAGTCGATCAGGTTTTCAAAGGCCCCACGGATGAGCTATCCGATGCTTTACTGGCTTCACAGCGCCCTATACGATTCTTGAAGATAGCGGAGGAGGACTTTATAGGGTTGCTTAGCCATCTCGAAGCGGCGCACTACTCCGGAGTCAATATTGCGACTTCCGCAAGGGAGGCGGGACATCTTATGACGACGCTCGAGGCCTATGATGGTCCGATCGACTGTACCGTCCATACCTTGTCAAAAAGATGGATTCGAATCCGGCAACCGATCTTTGAAAAGTGGCTAAATACGGGTGACTACGGCTTCAAAGCGCCTAATGAGAAGTCGATTACCTTGCACGATGGGAGCAGGTCGCCAGAACATCTTCGCACCAGGGATTACACTTTTTCGAAGAAAGAGGCGGGGCTACTTCGGGTAGAGTGTCGTGAGCCGCCTTTTTGGTTTGTCGAATTGACGGCTCCGAGTGCTCAATAGAGGGTGAGCAGCAAAGAGATAAATGGAACGGAATAGATCAGACTGTCGAAGCGATCTAAAAATCCCCCGTGCCCTGGGATGGAATGCCCCGAGTCTTTTATGGCCATCGTACGCTTCAGCATG
>JBCCXG010000204.1:0-9272 GCA_039191945.1 Bacteroidota bacterium | reverse complement strand
CGATGGTTCGATGGCTTTGATATTAATCTTACTAGATTCCTCAGATAGGTAACTTTCCAAGTTGGTAAATACCTCTCCCGGAGTGCCCATCCATACCGTGTATTCATTGATCCCTTTATTGTAGAACAATCTAAGGGTTCCTTGTTCAAGGAAGTAGTAATGTCGGCAGACGTATCCTTCACTTAATAAATACTGTCCTTTTGCTAGTTCCCTGGGAGTCAATGCACTACAAATTTCCTCCAGTTCTTCGTCAGTTGGATCAGAAAGTTCCTTTATTGTTTCTCTTATGGAATTCATCTCGGATGGCGCTTCATTCATTGATCCAAATCAAGGTAAGGCATCGAGACAAATAGTGAACTGGTTTCGTTTCTTTTCGCGCCTATTCCGTTCGAAGGTTTACCATAGGATTAGATGATAACAGCTGTTTCAGGTGATAAAACACGGCTAAGACAAGGGTACCCAAGATGATAGCTGTAGCAAAGACGTAGGGTGTGAGTCCCAGATGTATTTCAGAGCCCTGGAACACTTGATCAAACAGGAGCTCAAATGCCTTGTAATTGGCGA
This sequence comes from Bacteroidota bacterium, assembly GCA_039191945.1. Taxonomy (GTDB): domain Bacteria; phylum Bacteroidota; class Bacteroidia; order Cytophagales; family Cyclobacteriaceae; genus JAWPMT01. Next base: position 8,708 of record JBCCXG010000204.1, on the reverse strand, counting down.
TACTACCAAGCACAATGGAGATGCCGATCATCCAGTAAAACTGTCTGACGATCAGCATCGCACTTTCCTTACGCGTGCAGCCAAGTACATTTCTGATGCTCAGCTCTTTCATGCGTGTCACAATCAACAATGAGATGAGCCCAAATAGTCCCATGCCGGAGATCAGGATAGCAACAACTGCGGTGAAATTCATGACATCGATGAGCATACCGGATTGAGAAAAAAATCGGTCAAAGACGTAAGCCTGCACCCGGCTCACGTACAACTCATCCGGAAATTCTTTTTTCCAGAGTGCTGCAATCTCCGCATTTACCTTATCCACACCGTTGGGCAAAGTCTTGAGTGAGAAATAGCGTGCAGATTCCTTATTTGACAGTTTGAAAACCGCTGGCTTGATCGGCTCGAAGAAATCCCGATGGTGAAAGTCTTGGGTAATGCCAATGACCGTAAAATCCTCATTGTTTAAGGTGATCTCGTCATACAATTGGGTCTGAAAAACTTTTGCCAAGGTTTCGTTGATGAGCACTGACTTTTTGAGATTGGCGGTCTGGTCAGGATCAAAGCCACTTCCCGCAACGAATGGTAGCTCCATGAGCTCAAGAAAGGATTCATCAACATAGAAAGCATCTACTGTGCTTTTTTCGGCCAAGGTCTCTGCCACTTCACTTTTGGCCAACCGACCGATCTGCGCTCCACTCGTGCAGTATCGGCTGATGTCGCTGCTCTGTCTCGCGTATTGATTCAGCACTTCGTAGTGGGCCGGTCGACTGATGGGGACCACCAAGATGTCATCAGGATTGTAGCCCCAAGGCTGCTCTTTTTGCTGTTCGTTGGCTTGGGTAAATACAAATCCAGCGGTGATCGCGGAAAAGGTTAAGAAAAATTGGGTTGTCAAAAACAGCTTAGTGAGCCAATTCTTCCTGCCGAATCGCTCTCGTCCGCGAAAGATCACATTGGGCTCAAAAGAGGAGATATACCAGGCAGGATAGGCGCCTGAGCAAATGCTGATAAAAATGAATGACCCAACAATGAAACGGATTAGCCTAAAGTCTTGAAGTAGATTCATCTCTAGGAGCTCTCCCCCGAAGATGGATTGGACGCCGGGCAAGATGAGCGCCTTTGCCAGCACCAGACCAGTCGCCACTGCCACGAAGGTCATAACGGTGTTTTCTACCAAAAACTGAAGAATGACCTGTCTCCTCGTGCTACCAATCACCTTGCGAAGCGCAATTTCCTTGAGCCGTTTACCTGAGGAGGCCACCGCGATATTGATGTAGTTGAAGCAGGCAGAAGCGAACAGGAGCAAGCTGATGAAAGCAAACATGACCAATACCTGCGGCGTACTGCCGCACGCGTAGCAGCTCCGTGTGAACTGGGAGTTTTCAGCGGCGGTGGAGAGGGGCTCAAATCGGAAGCTTTCGATAGGCCAGTCGGTATTGGCATTGTTTATCTCTTCGAGGTAAGTGGACATTTTCGATTTTATCCCTTCTATACTTTGGGGTTCGTTCAGTTTGATGAATGTAAAGAGCGCCTCGTCGTTTACATTTCTCCAACTGGTGAGGTCGGTGGGGACCATGGCGGGCAGATGGTCAATGGAGACTGCGAAATCAAAATCAAAAGAGGCCGTCTGGGGGAATTTCTGGGCCACGGCAGAAACCTGGAAAAGGTGAGGTTGCTCGTTGACGATGATGCGCAAGGTTTTACCCAATGGATCTTCATCTTTGAAGTACTTGAGCGCGGTGTTTCTGCTGATGATCACTTGATTGAGTCCCAGTCGGTGGCTCCCCGCTATGAGAGGAAAATCGAAGATTTCGAAGTAATCCTGGTCCACAAAGGTGAGGGGCTCAGCAAAGAGCATCTCCTTGTATCTCACAAGGGATGATTTGACTCGGACACGGGCGGCATACTCAACCTGTGGGAAGTCTTCAAGAAGTACCTGGCCCAACATCTGGGGCGTTTTGGCCCAGGTTTCCTGCTGGCCTTCCCATGCAATCACGGATTGGACGGTGAAGATTTTTTCCACTTCGGGATGAAATTCATCAAGTCTCAGTTGCTTGTCAATGATCAGGTACACCGCAATGCCAATGCTGATAGAGGTGGCCAGACCAACCACATTGATGGCGGAGGTTACCTTATTTCGAATGAAGTTTCTCAGTCCGGTTTTCAAATAGCTTTGGAACATGATGATGGGAGGAGGGTTTATTTTGAGATTGAAATTTGACCAACGAAAGAACTTTAGGACATCAAGTAAATAGGTAGTTCGTGCATATCGTAAACCGCGATCTTTTGTCTTGTTGTAAAAGATCTCATGCAAGTCACCTTGTATTTCTTCCAGGTATTGAGACTTGCAAAACCAGCGGAGAAACCGATCGGCCCAAGAAGGTGGAGACCAATTCATGATGCCACGGGTTTTATTCTTTGAGAAAGGCGAGTACGGAAGGTATTTGCTTCCCCCAGGGTCAATGGACCAGATTTCGCAAGGGTGTAGATCCTTCTACTTCTTCCACCCTGTGCTTGGATAGCACCGTCCAGCCTTGATGTCGCATACCCTTTGCTCCCCAGCCGTCTAAGCTCAGCATAGCCGGGAGAGATCGAGCCGATATCGGTTTTTCTGCCCTTACAGTTTTCCATCTCAGTGACAAACGCAACCCCATACACGTCGTCATTGAGACCGACAGCAGTCAGTCGAGCGAGCTCATTCAACTCACTAAGATAGGCGCCCTTCATACCCGATTATTTATCATACAAACATAAAACTAATACATATGATACTTATTTGTATGAGTTATGTTTAGGGAAACGGAAGATTTTAGTGCGCGTGTGCTTATCTCCTTCCTGACTGACTATGCTTACAGCACTCCTACCTTCGAGTGTAGTATCCCTTATTGATTAAGATCCGCCAGTTGCGTGAGATCGTCTTGCGACAGAGGTAGATATCAATCGCGCTCAGTACCATCATGCCGGCCAGGATCCAGTGGTAGCCGCGTCGATTGGCGTTGGAGGCATAAAAGGCAAAGGCATTCATATCCGTACCAGAGGGTATACCAGTATCTTTCATCGCCTGGAAATCATTGACTTGGATGAGGCCTTGTAAGCTCTGAAAAGACATGTCGAATTTCGCAAGCAGATAGGTGAGGGCCACGAATCGCTGCAGTCCTTTTTTCATAGGCAAATTTTTCAGCAAGGCATCGGTGCCAAAAGCCAGCCCCTGCGAAAAGAGAAACCCTCCCACAGGCACCAAGGCATTGCCTGCCCGGGAGAGTGCCTTAGGGTCATAGAAGCTGCACCCAATACAAGTGCCTCCTGACGGGAGTGAGCCGACCCATTTGAAATAGGCGGACCGGTCACCGGCGAGCCGGGCCACCAGCGTATGCCCTATTTCATGGTTCGTGATCACGATCAGTGAGCTCGGTACAAAGCTCAAGGCCGTCGTGAAAGATGCTCCAACCGTCAACTTCGGTGGATTATCCGCGTTGAAAACCAACTTTTGGGCAAATAGCCACGGCAGAGGGATTAAACACCAAAATGCCAAACCAAGGAGCCAATTTCTCATCATGATGTATCAGTCTTTTTTGGTTCTGTCAATGCTAGCTGCACCATGCTCGCTCCTCGATGCGGTCTTTTCATCACCGCTTGCGGCTTTGATCATACGCTTCAGGAGCCGGGGAGCAATGAGGCGATGGAAGGGCTTTACGATCAAGAAATACAGCCTACCAAAGGCGTTATGGAACGAGACGCGGGTTTCCATCTCTATTACTAGCCCCTCATTTTGCTTTATTTTTTGGATGCAAATACGGAAATCCAGATGCTGGTCATCTTGGCCGAGAATGATCTGGTCCATGGACTTTTCCATCACGCGGAAGAGCCCTATTTCATCTCCTTTCTCGAAAGCGCATTGCTGTAGAAATGTCGCTCGGTCAGTAGGAACCTTACTTGCTTTCAACCCCAGGTAAGATGCGAGCTTGTTGCGGAGTCCTAAGAGGGCGACAACCCAGGAAGGAGCGGCAGAAAAGAACGCTCTCGCATAAGCAACGATTGGTACATGCTGATGGCCTTTGACCGGGTATCGGAAGGTGTCCTTGTATGCTGCCCTCAATACCCAAACTGTCTGAGGTGATGATCGGCGTGCTTCAAGGCCCATATGCCGACTTGCTGGTCACTCATTTTTCTGAAAAATGGATGCACGAAATCATCGTAGTGGCCGGGCGAAAGCTCCGCGTACTTTTCAAGCAATTGTGTCCATTCTTTTTTGAGTTGATCGAGGCTTTCTTGCACTTCGCCGGTCACTTTTAGGTCCGGATGGGTGGGACTGCTTTTTGAAAAAGGCTTGTCATCCTTTACATCGGACTTCAGTGCCATCTTGCCAAAAATCCGGCCGATAAACACGTCTTTGAATTTCTTTTCTCGAAGCAGTAAACGCTCGTTTTCGACGCAATGCTTCAGCATTTGTTTGACATTCATCTTGCCCCAGCGGGGTTCTGCGGATGCCTCTATTTTCTCAATCCGTGCTTTGATTTCATTGAGATGGGCTGCGTCAAAAATGGTCTTCATAGGGTTTCCTTGTGCGTTTCCACATATTGCTTCAAGCGAGCCAGCCCCAGCTCGTTGGTTTTGGAGATTTCTTGGACGACGCCTAAGGCCCTCAAGAGGATATTGTCGAACAAGGAGGAGGGCATCACAAAGGTCTGTTTGACGAGGGTTGCGTTGGCATCACTGGACAAATCGTAGCGGAAGACCGGATGACTCTCAGACGGCACGGTAATGGTGCAATGCATGACAAGGGTTTCAGGTCGCTCGAATTTGACCAGCTCCTGAAAGCCAGCACTTTCTTCACCTACCCCCTGCCAGTGAAACTTGGAACCGACAGTACCGTCCCGACCCGTGGTCCAGTGCTTTTGGTTGGGATCAGCGACCAGGAAGGGCGACCAGTTGGGAAAGCGCTGGTGACTAGCAAGGGCCTCGAAGACCTCCTCTCGAGAAGCAAGGAGTCGTTGAGTGGTCTCAATGGCAATGGGCTGATCTATGGACATCAATAAGATGACGATTACAGCGATAGGCGCCGATGCCCACAGGACTTTTTTAATTTTTCTCATGAATTAGGAGGATAATTTTGGAGTTGCTTTTTCCATTGGCGTGGTCTTCCGAATTGACCATGAACTGCAGAGCACACGTTTTGACCGCGATCTTGGCTGGTGGGGTAGGCTGCGCCCTTGAAAAAGAAAACCCAGAGACCATACAAAAGGCCGTTTCTTGACTGAATCATGCAACAATGATGATTCTTCCTTTCAAGTAAAGAATTGTCTCAGAGCACCAAATGGGAAGCGTTGGAACCAGTGAGACCATTTTTCGCACCGCACTTGCTTTTTGTGGAGCCTTCGAAAGGCCAAGATTTCACAAACGGGATGTCTGTTTTTCGAGTCGCCGTTATATCGGTAAATCAGCGGGCGCATCTCGTTGGCTACTTCACTGCCGTTGTCAAATCTCATTCCGCCCTACCTCCCACTCCGCCCTTCGCTTTCGTGAGTTTGGCTTCACTACCACAATAAGCTCTGCCGATGGCAGTGGGGCAGTGGATTTGAGACTGACAAAAGTGGTCTCATTGGTTCCATTGACTCCAATAAGCATGCTGAAGCCAGGGGCGGATCGAAATTCTCATTGAAACTTAGATCTGTCAATTGCATACAATCATGAACAGACTCCTAAAATTGCTCCTCATATCGACCCTTCTCAATGTGCCCATTGCTTGTGATACTGGTAACGGCTGCCAGTTTGGAGATGTACGATCTGAAGTCCAGTCGGTAACCTTTGAAGCTGGCAATTTGGCTAGCGATCAATTTGTGCCTTTGGAGACGGTAGCGCAGCCAGCGAGCGCCTTGAAGATTGAAGTGCAAGAAGTGCAATATGTGGAAATCGCCAGTATGCCCTACGCTTTTTTCACGACAAGCCTATGGGCATGTGCGCCACCTTCGCCGAAAGAGGCCTCTCTAATAAGTAAAATAAAAATCAGCGCTGACACTGAGCTAACCGTGGGCGCTTTGAGGTATGAAGCTGGCGAAGACTTAAGCGACTTGTTTCAGGTTGTAAACGATGAGGCCGGATCGATCAGTGATTTCATTCGGCAGCAAAACGCTACTCCGCTGCTCTTCTCCGAGACGACGAATTCCTTGATTATCCAATTCAAAGAGGCTCCAACTCCTTTTACAGCGGATTTGAGCGTGGTCATAGAATTTGAGGAAGGTCGGTCCATCTTTGCAGCCTTAGCTTCGGTCACTTTTGAATAAACGATTTCGCTCCTTGCTGTATGGTCCTACGGCGGCAAAAAGTAGCCTCAGGTACGGTATGTTTTTCATTTGAAATCGACCGCTTCGACATCAGTTTTCTTTTTCATTGCAGAAAAGAGATTCGAGACAAGAGGATAGAGGCATTGAGCAGTGACAAATAAACAAAGAAGCTTCAAGGCTGGTGAACAGCCCAATTCTGTATCCCTCGGCCAATGGTTAACAAGCAAAAGCTTAGATAGGGCCGCGTGGTTGAGGGAGATGTTTTCTTTCAAAACACTACTGGATCAAGACATCCAAGGGGATATCCAAGCGCCCTACCGCCAGCTGATTCAGACGATGGAGCAGGCTTCCAAGGGGCAACAAAAGGAACTCATAAAAGTATTGTTTCCATTCATTTTTTCCAGCGAACAAAGCTCCTTCGTCACGGGCCTAAGAAGCAAGAGCCCTTTCTTCTGCTCCGAGCCTCTCGAGCGTTACATCGCGGAAGGCTGGGAGCTAATCTTTGAGGAGGAGGCCGTCGATTGGAAAACGCAATTGCTCACAGAAATCCTGTTCAGTCGCTGTACGAACAAGGACGCAGAAGGCGCAAGGGACTTTGCCCTGCATCTGGTCAACCCTACTACCGGTCTAGAGAAGTATTTTCGATTGTCGCTCAATAGTGACTTTGTAAGGGCAAAGAAGTCAGAGAGGGTATCGATCCCGGACAATAGGGAGCCAGCTGACGGCATGCGATGGGCGGCTACCTTGGAAGCTGATGCTATCCAACTGGAGGGCTTTGTGATGGGTCAATTTGTCGATGTCAGCCGAAGGGAGCTCTTGGCTCGATTGGAGGAATTCATGGTCACCGATGAGAGCAACGTCGAGTACGACCAAGGTCTCAGCTATATCCAGTCGCTTGCTCGATCTTACTTTGGGAATGAGGCCTTGCATATCGGGTCGGTATATGTGCAGCACACATTGTGGAGGGAGCTGTCCGATTGGACGATTCTACGGACCTTCAATAGCGAGTGGTACCGTCACGCTTTCGAGCAAGCAGACGGTTTGTATAAGCGCGCTGTGCACGGTTCAGAGGTGGTATTCGACAATGAACTTGACATAAAGGACGCTTCCGGTGCATTGGAGGCCGCGGTGATAGCGGATGGCTATAAGAGCCTCCTACTTGCGCCGGTTGTGACTTCCAGGGGAGATGTCTTAGGTTTGATCGAATTCGCATCGCCAAAACGAGGCGCTTTTGACCCGTCCTTTCTAGAGCGTCTCGGCGATTTTGGAGAGATTTTTGAGATGGGGATGAACTCATTCGTGCAGGAGATTGATCAACAAGTAAGTCTGGTGTTACAGAAGTATTTTACTCCTATCCACACCAGTCTGGAATGGAAGTTCCGACAGGTGGCGCTGGACTACTATTGGTCAAAGACCTCCGGGGAGAGTGAGCGGGGGATCCAACCCATTGAGTTTAGGGGCGTCTGGCCACTCTTTGGCCAGCTGGATGTGGTATCGTCTTCGCAGCGAAGAAAAAGCGCTATCGTGGAAGACCTAAAGTCAAATATCGAGGCACTGATCAGTTTGTTGAGCGATGTGCAGGGGGAGAGATCCATAGAGATTATATCCTCGTACTTGTCGAGGCTTACTGCCCATCAAAGCGTCCTTCAAACGGAGAACTTGGACATGGGAGAAGAGCGTAAACTGACCGGAATTATTGGCGAGGAGGTAAATCCGGTATTACTCGATCTCAAAGGAGACTTATCTCAAGCGTTGCAGGAGCGGATCAGTCAGTACTTCCTTCAGGTCGATGCCCAGACGAAAACCTTCTCTCAGAAGCGGTCCGAGGTTGAGGCCGGCGTGACCGAGATCAATCGCCTTTTTGCTGCCCTGCTGTCCAGGGAGGATCAAAAGATGCAGACCCTTCTACCGCATTACATAACGCATTCCTTGACGGATGGTATTGAGTTTGACCTGTACGTCGGCCAGTCACTCTTGCGGAAAACGCACTTTCATACCTATCACATCAAGGACTTCAGACTTTGGCAGTTGAAGCTAGTATGTCAAATGGGCCACGAGGTGATGGCAAGAAATCAGGAAGCATCATCAGTGCTACTACCTGCTATCTCGTTGCTGGTGGTAGCCTACCCGTCGACCATCGACATTCACTTCAGAGGGGATGAAAAGAGATTCGATGTCATGGGCGCTGAAGGAGTAAGATACGAAACGATTAAAAAGAGAGTGGAAAAAGCAGTTGTGACAGACACTGGCGAAAGGCTGACGCAGGCCAATAAGCTTGCTGTCTGCTACTTGGATGAGGCAACAAAGAAGGAGTATATCGAATACCTCAACCACATGGCCAAGACGGGAGCTATTGAGGAAAAGATAGAGGATTTGGAATTAGACCTTCCAACGGATAGCGCTGGCATCAAGTCACTGAGAGTGGAT
>JBCCXG010000203.1:0-9282 GCA_039191945.1 Bacteroidota bacterium | reverse complement strand
TCTGCCGCACGCCCCTGATTGACCTTCACTACTCCGCGATTATTGTAAGCCAGCGCATATTCAGGATCGAGCCTGATGGCATTATCAAAGTAGTGAATGGCTTTTTCCCACGCCCTGTCCGCGATGGCCTCATTGCCCTGAAAGAAGAAGCGGTCCCGTTTGGTGGTCTTTGACTCTGCACAACTCAAGAGCACCCAAATGAGGATTAAAACCGAAAGGTGTCGCATAAAAAAGGCCTTTATAAAGCTATAAAGGCCTATCTATAAATAATGTTTTGTTTGATTAAGACTTCCGAACTCTTCCGCCGCTGCTCGAGTCAGCATAAACCTTCGTGGGGTTGCCACGATAGTAGACAGAGCCTGAACTGCTGGCATCCGCTTCTAACTCAGTTTCTACAAATACTCGAGCATCTCCAGAGCTACTGGCATCCACCTCAGCCATTTTACTTCGTAAGTCATAGGCGTCGTAATCGCCTGAACTGCTGACACGTACGTACTGTTCCTCGGCACTGCCCTCCATCGTCAAATCTCCGGCACTGCTCACCCTGACTTCCAGCTCCCCTACTTGCACGGATAGCTTGGCATCACCAGCACTACTGACCTCCACCTCGAGTTTTTCGGCAACGAGGAGATTCGCGGTCTCGAGGTCTGCGGCCGACGACACGTCAATTTCATTGATCTCTTTGTAGGTCACATAGACCTTGACATCCACATTTTTCCAGTTTCCTCGGGCCATACGAATCCGTAGTCGTCCTCCAAAGACGTCCGTCACCACATTTGATGCGTCTGTTCCATACACCTCGACCACGGCTTCTTCTTTGTCGCCACGAGTGATTTCTACATCGATGGCCTCACCAACAGAAATTCCATCAAATGAGTCAAGCCTGCGGGTCTCTTTGTCCTGGGCGTGCACCAAAAATGCTAAGAAGAGCACGATAGGCAGGGTCAAGTATCTTTTTGTATTCATTTTAACTATTCTCTTTGCCTCAAAGACCATGACATAAAAAAAGGGTTGCAACAACCCTTCTAATTTTTTCTATCGTCAGATGAACCCGTTTCTACTACAAGGAGCTTTCGTAGCTGGACGAGAACTCTTCCCAGTTGGTCGTTTTGTACTCGTTCTCTCCGAGATATTTCAAGATCATATCAAAAAATGGCGGTTTTTGATATCCAGGGATGGCCTGAATCATTTTCAGATTCTCATCTAGGAAGGTAGTGGTAGGATAACTAGCCCGCTTATTCATCAGAATGTAGGCCAATTCGTGAATACCATTTCTTCCACCTTCCGGGGGAGGCACGAAGGAAAACGTATTTCCGTGAAAAACGATGTCCTCCTTATCTTTCTCCGCATTAAACTTCACCGCGTAGTACTTCTCATTGATGTAGGAGGCGATTTCCTCATTGCCATACACTGCCGCGTCCATTCTCTTGCACCAGCCACACCAATCCGTGTAGAAGTCCACCAGGATTTTGCGAGGCTCCTCCTTACTCCGCTCAAGGGCCTCCTCAAAGGATATCCACTCGATGGCGTCCGATGCCTCTTTCTTCTTATCGTCCTTCGGAGTCGTCGCAGATAGAAGGGGCGTCACCAGGAGCAGTGCTATTGCGTAACGAAATGCTTTCATAATCCTTAAAGGTACTAAATTCTTAAATGGTTCCGGTTCCGTAAATCCCATGACCGGTAGAAAATGACGTGGACCGTACTTTTGAACGTTTAGCTCGGGTTATATTGCCTGGTCCAAATCAAAAGTAATGCTTAACATCCAGAAAAAACTCAGCAACGCTTTCTATGCCCTATTGAGCCTGCCTGCCACAGGTATGGGCTTCGCCCTTTCCGTGCAGATTTCCGCGCTCAGCTGGATCTTAAGCAACAAATATGGACTGTATATCCACGATGTGGGGCTCGTCTGGGCAGCAGGACCTATCGCGGGGATCATCGGTCAGGTGCTTATCGGTCTCATCAGTGATAATGTATGGTTCTGGAATGGCCGAAGACGGCCTTTCATACTGATCGGAGGAGTACTGGGGGCGCTGATGCTGCTTGCGCTACCTAATATTGACGTCATATCGTCCAGTACGGGCGTCGAAGGTATTTTGGGCGTCGCCATCACTGTGGCCTTGATTTTGGACTTGGCCATCAACGTCTCATTTAACCCCACTCGATCAATCATTGCCGACGTCACCCCTGATGGCGACCCAAGGACGAAAGGGTATGCCTGGATGCAAACCGTATCGGGTTCATTGAGCGTTGGCGCTTATGCGATCGGCGCCTACTGGGACAATTACGTGTTGATTTATGTCGGGGTCGTGGTGGTTTTTCTTACTTCGATCATTCCGCCCTTTTTTATCGAAGAACCCAGGGAGCTTACCTCAACTAACGATCAACCTCAGGCGGAACACACCTCGCTTCGAAATATTCTTTTGTCCATCAAGCCGTTGTGGGGCTTCTTGATTTATGATATCTACGCCATGACACTCCGGTTGGCTCACATCGAGGTCAATCATTACTGGGTAGAATTTATTTGCCTGGCCATCACGATCGTACTTGTCATACAGGCCGTCTCGAGATCGGAAGCCAACAAGTCTCAGGAGGCGGCCAATCAAATTGGATTTCAAAAAGTGCTAGCCGCACATTCCTTCTCATGGGTTGGTGTACATACCATGTTTGTTTACATGCTGTTTTACATTCAGGACAAGTACCCAATGATGGAAAGCGTGGACCAAGGCCGGGTGGTGTCCTGGAGTTTCTTGATCCTTAATGGTGTGGCGGCCATTCTCCCAGTTGCGTTGTTGGAGCCGCTGACAAAAAAGTGGGGACGGGTAAAAACTCACTACCTCTGCATGGCTACGATGGCAGGAGGATACGTGGGGCTCATACTCCTCGGCCAGGTGAGCATTTGGGTCATTTACCTTTTCATGGTGATCTGTGGCGTGGGCTGGGCTGCGATCATCTCATTGCCTTTTGCGATCATGTCTCAGAAGGTCGAAAAATCGAAGATGGGATTGTACATGGGCTTGTTCAATCTATCGGTGGTCTTGCCCCAACTCGTCGCCAGCCTTGGGGTCGGCTATGCGATCAATCAAGTGGAAAACAAATCGCTTATCTTCACTATCTCTGCCGTGGCCCTGGCCATATCATTCATTGCCTGGACCTTTGTCCAAGATGATGATGGTGAGACTCCTCCTGTGGGGGGCCCTTCGGCCCACTAGCATTAGTTGCCTCCACCGAATAACAGATCTGTACTATTGTAGGAGCCTCCAAAATTATCTGCAAGTGTAGCTACCTGTCCCATGGCACTCTTGAATTGCTCCACCGTCAACTCTGCCAGGGGATGAGTGAAAACAGACCAAACCACCTCGCTGTAGATGGCATACTTCGCGTCTAGCGCTCGATCAAAATTGGCCTCGAGCATGATCTTGTACTGATCTTTCTTCAATTCACCCTCTTCAATGATGGGCGTCATGATCCTCATCCTGTTGGCATTGACGTCCGTTAAGATCATCATTGGTCGTTCACGAATTTGAAACTGCCAATTGCCTAGCTCCCCCTGGACATCGCTCGCCTCCCGATACAGGATCTTCTGCATCTTTTCGTTGGTCATTTTGTCAAAAGCATTTTGACTCCACCCGACATTGCTACTCACCAATACAAGCATCGCCGCAACAATTAATTCCCTTCTCATGTTCCCTATTTCAAAAATTATCATAGATGCGGATAGTGCGGCCCTTCTGTGAAGGCAAGCAGTCCGCTGCTCTGACGGAAATTACCAAGAGCCTGGCATATAGCCAATTTTAATTGCGGATGAACGATGTGTACACGAGCCAGCAGAACACCCTAGGGACCTGTGAATCATTCAAGATGCGCACCGTTTATCGTGAGAAATTATGTTAAATTGACCGAATTCTGACTGTTCGGTTGGATAAGGGTAATTCTACTTGAGGCAGTTAGAGCATAGGAAAACTCTAAATCAAAGGTCTGATTCAGGGTTTTTTTACAAATCGAGGCAGATTACATTCATATCAAAGTTCTCGATTTTGATAACCAACCAAATTGGGCAATATTCCGCGTGTTAAGATTCTTAACGCTTTTGCAACATTCTATTTATTAACAATTCGTCTATGAAGAAGAACTACTTAAAGGTCTCCCTGGGACTGATGTTACTATGGGTATCATCTGCCGCCTGGGGGCAAACCAATGTGACCGGTACGGTCACTGACCAGGCCACGGACTCTCCGCTGCCTGGGGTCACTGTGATCGTCAAAGGAACTTCCACCGGAACAGTCACAGATGTAGAGGGTAATTACGCCCTCAGCGTACCGCAAGGTTCCAATACACTCGTTTTCTCTTTCATTGGCTTTTCTACCGTCGAGCAGGCGATCGGAAATGGGCCCGTGAATGTACAGCTCCAGGAGGATATCACCAATCTCGAAGAAGTTGTGGTCACAGGCCTGGCCTCGAGCATCAAAAGGTCCAACCTGGCCAACAACATCTCGACAGTTGATGCCAAAAGTCTTACGGGAACAACTACGGGCTCCACATTGGATGGAGCACTCTACGGTAAGCTGACCGGGGTAAACATCAACGCTTCCGGTGGAGCACCCGGAGGACAGACGGCAGTGCGTCTACGTGGAATTTCATCGCTCTCGGGAAACAACCAACCCCTGTTCATCGTCGATGGTATTTACATCAGCAACACGCAGCTGCAGACCGGATCATCCTCTGCTTCCGGGGCCAATGCCGGACGCGAAGAAGGCGGTTCTAACCGAGTGTCGGACATCAATCCCGAAGACATCGAAAGCATCGAGGTACTCAAAGGAGCCTCTGCCGCGGCGATCTATGGTACGCGGGCTAACGCGGGTGTAATCATCATCACAACCAAGCGCGGCAAAGAGGGTAAGACTCGTGTCACCTTTGACCAGGACTTCGGCTTTAATACCATCCAGAATTTTGCAGGTCGAAGGAAATTCACGGCAGCAACCGTCGAGCAGGTGTACGATGCCGCTGAGGCCGAAATCTTCAGACAGGCAGAGGCCGCCGGCCGAATCTTTAATTATGAGGAAGAATTGTACGGTGAAGAAGGCTTCATTTCAGATAGCCGCTTATCGGTATCTGGCGGAAACAGCAAGACAACCTTCTACTTCAACGCCAGTAGAAGAGATGAGGACGGGATCATGCTGAACACAGGATACGAGAGAAATTCCGTTCGACTCAACCTGGATCACCGGATTGGCGACGACCTGAAAATTGGATTCTCCACCAACTATGTCAATAGCCTGGCCAACCGAGGGGCTGTAGGTAATGAAAACAATGGAGGTTTTAGTGTCGGGTACAACCTGGCATTGACCACCAACGATTGGGAGGATCTGTTTCCCGATGAAAACGGAAACTACCCTGACGGCCGATTTGCTGCTACGAACGTGCTCTTCAATCGCGACCGTATCACCAACGATGAAGAAGTCAATCGTTTATTGCAGGGTGTGACCATCGACTGGACAGCCTTCCAAAACAGCAACTGGCAGGTGAAGCTGACGGGTAATGGAGGGGTCGATTTCTTTCTAGCCAACACGTTCGTCTACATCCCTGAGAATCACCAAGTCCAAAGAAGTACCACCAACGGCTTCATCAGTGACGGAAAAAACACCTCACTCCAATACAATTATCAAGGCTTCGCTGTAGTAGACTTTTTCGGCAGCAACAACATCAGCGTCAATGGCCAGTTTGGTTTCTCTTATCTGAATTTTGAAAGCGATGCCAAACGAACGGAGACCACTCAGCTGATCCCTACACAGCAAAATGCCGGACAGGGAAATGCCTTTGCTGCCTTCCAGCAATTGACGGAAGAGGAGGAGTTTGGGCTCATCGGCCAGGCCACTTTCAACTGGGATGATCGGATCATCGCCACGGGTGGTATCCGGATGGATAAGTCAAGCCTGAACGGAGATCCTGATAAGTACTTTGCTTTTCCTCGTGCTTCGGTAGCCTTGAACGTGGCCAACTTCGACTTCTGGAGTGTACCGCAGGTCAGCCTATTCAAGCTGAGGTTTGCTTACGGAGAAACAGGTAGCAGCGCCAGGTTTGGATCGCTTTACACGCCATTGGGTGCAACGTCAATCGGAGGTGTGCAAGGCGTAGCACTGCCTAGAACAGGGCAGAATGGATTCTCCGCCTCTTTGGGAGACAGTAACCTGGAACCTGAGACTTCGCAAGAGATCGAATACGGGATTGATCTTGCCTTCCTCGACGGTAGGATTGGCCTGGAGTTGACCGGATACCAGCGTGATGTCAAAAACCTGATCTATCCCTTCTCCTCCATCCCGGTTACTTCCGGGTTTAGCGATCAAATACGAACAGATTTTGACTTAAGAAATACCGGATTTGAAATCGCAGTGAACGCCAACGTCATCTCCAATAGCATTATCAACTGGAATACCAACGTAGGCTGGTGGAGAAATGTGGCAGATGTTAATAGCCTGGGCGTAGGAGAATTTCAACCTTCCGGGGAAGGATTCAGCCTGACCTTTGGTAGCTCCTTTATACGAGAAGGAGAGCCTGCAACCTCGCTAGCCGCCAATATTGGAGGTGTACCTACCATTATAGGTGATGCTGCTCCTGACTTCGAAATGAGCTGGTACAATGACATCACGTTCCTGAAAAACTTCACCTTCTCATTTCTCTTCCACTGGAAAGAAGGGGGCGAGGTGCTGAACCTGACAAAGCTGCTATCTGACTTTGGTAACGTGACACCTGACCTGGATGATCCTGATGTGATCGCCAACCCTCGCTTTGCGACAAGCGGCGCTGCGGGTTACATAGAGGATGGAACGTACATCAGATTACGAGAGATTGGGTTGTTTTACAACATCCCTACGGCCAACGTGAAGCTGTTGAATGGGGCCAGAGTGGGTATCTCCGGTAAGAACCTACTCACGATAACCGACTATACAGGTTATGATCCAGAAACCTCTGCGTTTGGACCCTCTGGTCTCTCTCAGGGAATTGAAGTCTCCCCCTTCCCAAGTTCCAGACAGGTTTATCTGCACTTAGGCGTCCGATTCTAAACATGAAAGAGCAACAGATCATGAAAAACATTAAATATATCTACCTGGTACTAGTGCTCTTCTTCGCGGCCAGCTGCGAGATCGAAGAGCGAGTCAACCCCAACGGACCCAATTTGGGGGCATTTACCGAGAATCCGAGTCAACAAGACCTGGACCTGCTGATTGCAGGACTGGAAGCACGATCCAGAGATGGGTTAGGCGCTTTCATCACCGCTACGGGCACTATTGCCCGCGAGCACTACTTCTTCAACTCATCAGATCCCACTACCTTAGAAACGCTTCCTGGAAAAGAAGGAGCGACTTTGACAGGATCAGAGCCGCAGCTGACAGGTACGTTGTTCGCGAGGTATCAAGCGATTAAGAGTGCCGATTTCATCCTCAATGGTCTTGACAATACGTCTGCCAGTTTTACTGCCGCGGAGGAGAACGGCTATCGAGGTGTGGCCAATACCTTTAAGGCACTCATGCTATTGGATCCGATCGGATTGTTGAATGACAACGGTATTCGTATTGATAACTCTGACCCTGAAGATTTAGGACCCTACGTGAGCAAGGCAGAAGCCTTTGCGGCGATCAGGAGCATCCTGGACGAGGGATTTAACCAGTTGCAAAGTGCGGAGTTTTTGTTTCAACTGTCTCCCGGATTCGCAAACTTCGACACACCGGAGACATTTGCAGAGTTCAACCGCGCGGTAGCGGCAAGAGCAGCTGTGCGATCAGGGGACTACGCGGGTGCATTGACGCTCCTCAGTGACTCCTTCCTGGACCTGGAAGGCGACCTGGCTGCAGGCCCCAAGCGCGTCTATGGTAACTCAGGATTCGAAATTCAAAACCCTATCTTCAAAGCACCTCAGCAAAGTGGTGACCAGTACATTGTCAATGATCGTATGATCAGCGACATCGAAGCCGGAGATACACGAATCAGTAAGTTTGTTGAGCGGAATGATCCCGTAGCCCGCGATGGGTTGAACGGCACGCACGAGTCTGCAGTCTACGCCACGGCGACCTCACCCATCGATCACATCCGTAATGAGGAATTGGTGATCATCTTTGGGGAAGCTAGCATTCAAGCCGGTAGTTTGGATGATGCGGTCACTGCATTCAATGTGTTGCGCACAGCTTATGGATTGCCTGCCTACAGCGGGGCCGTAGCTGCAGATGACTTGGTCGACGAGATGTTCTATCACCGAACATACTCACTGTTCAGCGAGGGGCATCTGATGTTTGACTTGCGACGATATGACCGATTGAGCGCGGATTTCCTACCAATCGATCGTGAAGGGGACATCATCCACTTTGAGTTTCCCATCCCTCCTTTCGAAAATCCGGCTGGCGGAAGCACAACAGGTGGGTAATCGACATTAAACGGACAATAGAAAGGCCGTCTCATTGAATGGGACGGCTTTTTTGTTTAGGGTACACGACTGGCTAGTAGCAGAAAAGGTACTTGAACCTGAATCATGCAATAGAAGATCTATTCCATGCATAAATCTCTTTGAAATAGACGCTTACCATGAATTTGTTGAATCACCATAGCGCCGGGTGGCCGGTGCCATGCTATCGGTCCGCGGCTCTCTCAACATAAGTGCCTCTTTCTTTGAGCTTTTTGCGCGGCAAGCAAGGCCTTCATCACGATCCCTATTGCATGATCCAGGTTGAAAAAAGTAGGAGACAAAAAAGGGGATGCCTTTCAAGACGACCCCTCCCTTTACATTCCCTTTAAAATCCCTATTCTACGGCCACGGCCAACTGCGACGGACCCTGAAAGACTTTTTCAAAGACGGTAGGATCGGTGAAATACTCGTCACCATTCTCGGTGGAGCCAATGACCCAATCTAAGCCTTCTCGATAAGCAGAAATCTGTATCTCCGCCCGATCCGTGAAGCCAAATGTGACATTAACTTCTGGCGTGCCTACCGCTTCAACCTCAGCAAATTCACGACTGGTTACGTAGCTAAGCCCCTGCAGGTAACTGGCAACACTTGCAGAATCGGCCCCGAAGCTATCCGCTACCCACTGATCTCGTTGCTTGTAGAGTGTGAAAGCCGAATCCAGATAATTGAATGACACCTCGGTCAGTGAATCCCGCTGCAAACGAAGGATGTCAGCGTTTCTGAAGTCATTGGGGCTCTTGGCAATACTGATCCCCATGAAATTATTGGCCTGATAGACGTCCTCTTCTTCCGCCAGCCGTACGAAAGTGTGAAACTGTCGCTGACCTTGT
>JBCCXG010000202.1:0-9388 GCA_039191945.1 Bacteroidota bacterium | reverse complement strand
TGGAGGATGGCGATTATGAATATTGGTATGGACTGCATAATTTTTACGTCATTACGAGATATAACAGAAGCCGGATGTACGCCATGGTGGTCTTCCAATTAGGAGAGGCGATCAAGCTACAAATGGCTCAGTGAACCCTTATGCTACGTATTCGCAGACTCAATATGGATACCAGCTGGCAACTGGTATGGGACGACACCTCCATCATTCTCGACCCGTGGTTGGTGGGTTCGGAGGTCGATGGTTTTTCTTGGTTCAACGAACAATGGCATACAACAGCGCCAGTACCTATCAAGGATCTGGGTAGCTATGATGCGTTGGTCGTATCTCAGTCCTATTCTGACCACTGCCACGAGGAGACATTGGATTTGCTTCCGGCATCACCCATCTATGGAAGCCCGAAAGCGGTCAAGCGGCTCAGTGAATCGATGGGTAAGCGATTGACCACTTTGCCCGATTTTGAGGGAGGCGAATGGCAGGAGGTGGGGCCCATTAGTCTGGCTTATCTGGATCCAGGACGTAAATTGGACCCCGTCTATTATGGCATTGTGATCAGACACAAGGACCAGGTCGTACTGTACGCGCCTCATGGCTTCACGCCTACACAGCATCAGCTGGACTTACTATCGAGCTATCATGTCACGCTGCTGATCACGTCTTTCTCATTGTTTAGGCTACCAGGATTCATGGGCGGAGACGTCAATCCAGGCATGGCAAAGGCCCGCACGCTGGTAGAGACACTGCGACCAAGCAAGGTCGTTCATACCCATGACGAAGAGAAGCGCGCCCGAGGCCTGGTAAAGAAAATCGCCCGTGTTGTATATCCGGATTATGACCTACTCAAAAAGGATTTTCCGAATACATTCGTCTACCTCGGGGAGGACTATGAGTATTTAACACTTTCCAAATCTAGGTCTGAGGCCTAATAGCCTGCAGCTTGGTCAGAAGAATGGCTCGTTCCGCTTCGAGGGGGGCGAGCGCTATGGCTTTCTGCAGATCCTCGCGTGCCTGCGTTGGCCATAGGTCCCGACTGATGTCCCCGCGCAAGGCATAAAACAGATAGTTGCTTTCCACCCCTTCTAGTCTTTGTAAGTAGCGCAGTGCTTCCTCGGGTCCCCGAACCTTACTAATCACCAGCGCCATGTTGAGATGGATGTTTGTATTGTTCTTCACCATAAGTAGTCGATCGTGTAGCGCAAGCATCGCGGACCACTTTTCCTCTCCATCCGGCAACGTGTGAAGGTAGGCGATCGCCGCCTCCAGCTCGTAAGCAGTGGAGAGTCGCTCAAAGTTCATGGATTGCATGAAATAGGTGCCACGGGCGATCAGATCCACGTTCCACTTGGTTCGATCCTGCTTGCCGAGTGGGATCAGTTGACCCAGTTCGTTCATCCGGCTTTCGAATCGAGACGTATGGAAGCACATGAGTGCCAGTAGAGCGCATACGTCGGAGTCTTGTTGCAGTTGAGACTCGTGCAGCAGCAGGGCCAGGCGGATCGCTTCCAGGCAGAGATCCTTTCTCATCACCACCTCAGCGCTCGCAGAGTGATATCCCTCATTGTACAGTAAGTAGATGGTTTTCAGTACCCGTTCCACCCGGGTCTGGAGTGCTTCTCCTTCCGGTACTTCTAGGGCGATCTGTTCCCTACGGATCTTATCCTTCGCCCGAAACAGCCGCTTATTGATCACTTCTTTTGTGGTAAGAAAAGCACGTGCAATCTCCTGGATGTTGAATCCTCCGAGTGTTTTGAGGGCCAGCGCGATTTGCGCTTCTTCTGGTATCGCGGGGTGGCACACCGCAAACAGCATACGTAGCTGATTGTCTTTGATTTCGTAGAAGGCCTGCTCCAGGTGAGCCGTGATCGAGTACTCCACGGGGATTGCCGTGCGAAGGTGTGCATCAACCTTTCGCTTGGTTTGTTGCCTTCGAAGCAGGTCGGTCGCTTTGTTCTTGGCAACCGTATAGAGCCAAGATACCGGCTTGTCAGGGATGCCCTTGAGCTTCCAAGTATCGTGGGCCTGGATGAATGTGTCCTGGACGATGTCTTCGGCGATCTCCAGCTGGTCAAATCCAAAGAGCTTCGTCAGTACAGCGACCATCTTTCCCGATTCCTGTCGGAAAAGATGGTCCAAATCGGTTTTTTGGCTCGATATCATCCCATGCTAAAGGGTGCAACCTTCCGCACCTCTACCGATCCGTGGTCATCCGAGATCATGGGGCAGCCCTTTGCGGTTTCTAGCGCTTCGTTCATATCCTTCGCCTTAAACACAAGATACCCCAGTACAAACTCCTTTACCTCTGCATACGGACCATCGGTCTGGTTCTCCTTCGTCAGGAAGATCCCCTCCCGTTCCAAGGGCGCGGTGGATACGAAACGGCCCTCCTCGGCGATGCCCTTGATCCAATTCTTCCACAGAGGAATGGACTTTTCCATTTCTTCGGGCGATGAACTGAAGGCTTCGGCCGGGGCCAGATTTCGAAAGAGTAGCATGAATTCTTGCATGGTAGTTTTCTTTTGTGTGTATAAAAAATTTCCCTTGAGACGATCCCACGAAGCAGAATGGGACAAGAAATATCCTCTTTTTTTATTTTTTTGAAAAATCCCTTTAGAATTTGGGGCTCCCGTGCAGTGAGAGAAGAACGATCCTCCGTCCGATACGATGCTTGGCCACTCTCTACTGCACGGCGGGCTATCCATTGTAGCCTGCTCCGCGCTGCCCGACCCTTTCGATCGAAGGATCCGGCACCGAACATCGAAGAACGCCAACTCCCAACTTCAAAACTCAGAATGGCATAACTCAAAAGCCCCCGCGGCTGCCATTCCTATCCCTGAGCCGGGTACGCAAAAAGGCCCCACTTTCAATTTTTAAGTGAGGCCTCAGTTTCCGATGGATCGGCAGGCTTACTCCATCTGCGCTGCTATCGAAGGCGTTGAAGTGGAGTGGGAGCTTCCATCTCCTTTGTATTTCTTTTTGATTGACTTGAAGTTGTCCCTCGTCACGCTTTCGCCAGTTTTGATGTGATGCTCTATGGCGATGAAGTAGTCCTCGATCAGCTTTTTGAACTGTCCCTTCATCATTCCACCCATGAAAGCCGGCTTGGTTCGGTACTGCATATCAAAGCTCATTCGACTTTTGCCATTCCCAAGGTCCTCCACCGTATAGATCGCGTGTGTGAGTTCTGGATCTACTGGAAACTTACCTGCCTGGAAGACCTGGTTCGTAAAGGTCATTTGATTGGGATCAAAGTTGACCATCCGCTCCTTCAGATATTGGGTTTCTTTTTCATTGAAGTAGCAAACGCGTTCTACGCCCTCACCACCTTTGAGTGAACCATCTATATACTCCGAGGCGATGATTTTGGGGTGCGAATGAGCGATTGCTCCATAGTCTTCACCCACTACTCTCCACACTTCACTCGCTTCCACGGGCATTACCTTACTCAGAGAAAGCGTCTTCACCTTCTTCTGCGCCATCCCCTGCAGGCTCATCGCTGCGGCTGTAATCATCATTACCAGTCTTAGTGTACGTTCCATTTTCATTTTTCTTTTGTTTGAAACTCCATGACCCTTTGATCAAGAGCTGGGGCAGGTGTGACGGGTGTTGTAGGTTTCTTTTTTGGAATACAAAAAAAGCCCCACCGAAGTGAGGCTGAGTATCACCTTCTTTTGGTCGGCTCAGTTCAAGTTTAGCAGCTCCACCACCCGCTTATCCTTGATGAAATCATCAATCAGCGTCCGCTTATCAAAGTCTTCCCGGTAGGGAAGCTCATAGTGCATCTCGTGGTATTTCTCCTCCACCAGATCCAGGATCTCATCAGTGTCCTTTGAGATGTAGTTTTGGAATTTCTTGTACTCCTTCCGGTTGAAGAGCAGGTGCTTGCTATCGATATTCCCACACTCCATGACTGCCGTCACCTTTTTGTAGCAGCGGCAAGGATTGGCCTTGTTGACCAGTCCACATTTGTTATTCATAAAACTGAAGAGGTCCTTTCGTGCCCGGGACAGTCGCTTGCGGTAGTTGTCCTTACTCAGGTTCAAAATTTTGGCCCCAATCGTATGGTCAGCGTTGAAAAGATCTCCGATGATGTAGATCATACGTTGTTCTCTGGTCAGGCACAACAGCATTGCAGACATGCAAGCGAGATTCATTTCTCTGATTTCAGCTTTCATCTCTTCCTGTTCGAGTTCGGATAGCACTACGTCTTGAAAGCTAGCCAATCGATCAGCGAAGCCGTCAAAATCCTCATTGGCGATGATCTCCCGGGGTTTCTTTTGGATCTGCAGAAAGTGGTTCACTACGATACGATACAGCCACGTTCTGAACTGAGATTTTCCCTCAAACTTTGCCAGGTTGGTGATGACCTTGATCATGACCTCCTGGGCGAGGTCCTCGGCATCCATTGGGTTCTGTACCATCTTCCAGGCGATGTTGTATACAAAGGGTTGATGCTTTTTCAGTAGGTCCTCCAAAGCCGCCTTATCGCCATGGGTCGCCCGATCGATCAGCGCCTTGTCATTTTCGTCTGTTAGATAGTCTGCCGCGAAGGGATTGTTCATAGTCCTATTTTTTCATATTCGATACTCCATGGGTCCATGTGTGACAGGTGTTGATTCAAAAAATAAGATTTAGGTCAAAAACCCTTGAATTCATCGGCGTTGGCGCTGCATAGGACCTGCGTGTGGTGGTCCTTCAATTCGTAATCCTGGATCTTCCGATGAAACCCGATCATCAAGCGGCTTTGAGTCCATTGTTTTAGGTACTCGACGGATTCGAATTGCAAAAAGTACAAGGATCTCCGAGGATCTTTGAGGTCTCTCATGTGTTCGATCATGACAAATCCATCAAAAAACCTAAGCTCTTGCTCCATATCCCGGACCCAGTCGGCAAAGTATCCCTGGCCTGCGTCATTTAGGAAGTGCTCTGCAAATACAGTGATCATTTTATCCTGTCTTGTTCAGCGGTAGCCTCATCAAGATATCAGTTTGGAGATCAGATCCAAGCCAAAAGTCATGCGAGCCAAAGGCAGTGAATCCCCGACTCTCGTAGAGCCGCCTTGCCCCATGGTTTTGGTCCCAAACTCCCAGCCAAACCGTTTCCTTACCTAGTCGCCGTGCTTCCTCCAGGGTAAAATCCAAGAGTTGCTTCCCCAGCCCCTGACCCTGGTACTGGGATCGAACATAAATTCTTTCCAATTCCAGTGCGCTATCTCCTAGGGGTTCATTCTGGGCATTGCCTACGTTAAACTTGAGATATCCCGCTACAGTACCTTCCATCAAACCAAAATAGAACTCGGAGTCTTCGTTGAGGAGTTCCTGTTGGAGTTGTTGGCGACTTAGGCTGCTCTCGAGGTACGCTTGCATGTCTTCTTTCTTATTGACCGCGCCAAATGCGTCTACGAAAGTGTCTTGCGCCAGGGTGACAAGGGTATGGAGATCTGAAAGTGTTACTCTTTTCACGGGGAATTCATCCAATTACCTACGCATTAAATCTATTAATTAGTAATTTCATTTTCCACCAAACCATTTTTTATCCATGCCTAAGATGCACATCGAGAAGTCGATCAAGGTTGCAGCACCGGTCGACAAGATTTTTAAGTCACTTACTGATTTCAACGAGTGGCAGCGTTGGTCACCGTGGCTCATACAGGAGCCTGAAGCAAAAGTTACTGTTGCTGAGGACGGCCAGTCCTACGAATGGCTAGGCAACAGAATCGGTTCTGGCAATATGAAGATCACCGGAACGGAAGCAAACAAGAAAATCGATTACGATTTGAATTTCCTCAAGCCATGGAAGTCCTATGCCAAAGTTTGGTTCGAGATGAAGGAGGAAGGTGATGAGGTAAACGTGACCTGGTTCATGGATAGCTCGCTACCGATCTTCATGTTCTGGATGAAGAAGATGATGGAGGGTTTTGTCGGCATGGATTATGACCGTGGCTTGAGAATGTTCAAGGATTTGATGGAGAAGGGAGAAGTGGACACAGATTTGGACATTAAAGGCGAAACAAGTACCTCGGGTACCAAGTACGTAGGGGTAACGACTACGACGAGTATGGAGGAGATGGGTCCGCAGATGGCACAAGACCTCACGGCCCTGGGCGCATGGACTGGCGAGCATGCCGAGATTTCCGGGCCTCCGTTTACTGTCTATCATAAGTGGGATGTTGTTAAGCAACGGGTCACCTACACCTCGGCGATTCCGGTGAAGGAGATCCCGTCGGACCTCGGGACATTCGAGGCTGGTGATTTGCCTGATATGAAAACCTTCGTCATCTCCCACAAGGGCGCCTACAAGCACCTGGGAAATGCATGGAGCACTGGTATGAACATGCAGCAGAATAAAACCTTCAAGGGGAGTAAGAAACAACACCCTTTTGAGGTGTATGTCAATGATCCAGCTGACACCGCTGAGAAGGAACTGGTCACAGAAGTACATTTCCCGCTGAGGTAGTCAACCACAAAGATTTTTCTCGGAAACGGGGCCCATTCGGTCCCGTTCTTTTTTTCGGCTGGCCAGTGCAATTCCGGTGAATACTGGATTTTCTCACCAAATAGTTCAATAATTCATAAGATTTGTTATATTTGAACAAGCCTATCAACCAAAGGCCAGCTATTGGAAGTATTAAAAGACCATATTTCGGCGCCTCGAAAGAGTGACGCTCTATTTACCACTTTTTGGGTCCATAGGCCCATGGCATCCCGTTACTTGAGCGTAACACAGACGCCGGGGGATGTGGTCGAATTTTCCCCCAACACATTTCACAAAAAAGAAATTTCGTCCGATGACAGGGCCGCCGACTTCCCGACGGCTCCATTTGCCTATGCGCATCGGACTGCAGGTACTCAAAAGCCCCATGTAGGATTGACCTATTTGGACTACAACCAGTTTGAGGGCACTGCTGCATCGTACATCGGTGCAGCAGACAGTACAGCCGCAGCACGCCCATTGTATGACAAGTTATTTCAACCTAAAACCACGACAGGTCATAGATACTATGGCCAGGATGAATTGATCGTGAATGGTCAGTTCATCCTTTTTTTAGAGACATGATCGCGAAACCCATGTAATATTAAATTGAGACCACTATGCCAGCTATTCGATTCATTATTCTACTGGGTGTTCTGGGCACAAGTCTAGGGACACTGCGTGCACAAGACTTCAACAATCGCCGTACTCGCAAGCTCAACGAAGCAGCACTTCGCTATTTTGAGGCCAAAGATGTTGCGCAAGCCATCAATACCTACCATAAGGTGTTGGTTGACTTCCCGGAAAACGGTGCCGCTCACAAGGGCCTAGGCGAGGTGTACCTGGAGTTGGGCAAAATGGACAGCGCACATTACTATTACAAGCAGGCGCTATCCGTTGGAGCTGTCTTTGCGGATCAGGACCACTTCAACTATGCAGAGGCACTTCTAGGAGTAGAGGAGTACCTGGATGCACGTGAGCATTATGAGCTTTACTTCGAAAACAATAAGCAGGACAAGATTGCCGCCAAACGGATAAGCAGTCTCAATCATTTCGTGGACTTTTTCTTGTTGCGCAATCGATATGACGTCCAGGAGCTCCCAATGAACTCTACGGCATCTGACGTATCACCTTCGTTTTACAACGATGGATTTCTATTTCTCTCCGGGAGAGACCAAAATCAAGAGTACCAATTGGATAGGACCAGGGATACCAATCTGGACTATAAGTTCTCCAACTTTGATACCGATGGGGATCCAGGACCGCCGGCCAATTTCTTGACGTCCCTTGGAAGTAAATACAGTGAAGGTCCGGTGGCCTTCAACAGCGACCAAACCGTGGTCATATTCACGCATGTAGCGGAGGAGTCTGAGACGCTGGGAGGAGATCCTCGTTTGGAACTGTACAGTATGACCAAGAACTTGGATGGCGAATGGTCCAAGCCCATACCCCTGTCAATCAATGGCCAAGGCCATTCTGTGGCACACCCCACGTTGTCTTCTGATGGCAAAATTTTGTATTTCGCTTCCAACCAGGACGGAGGTTATGGAGGGATGGATATCTACCGATGCGACATGAGATCGGGTCGCTGGGGCCAGCCTTACAACATGGGGCCTGTAGTGAATACCACCGGCGATGAAGTGTATCCTTTCATTCATGAGGATGAAAAACTGTACTTCTCGTCCAATGGTCACGAAGGGCTTGGCGGGTTGGATATCTACAGCGTCGAAGTAGACGATCTGAAAGGAATCGGCATCACTAACCTCGGATTTCCGCTCAACTCGAGCATGGACGACTTTGGTTTCATTTTAGATCCTTCTGGGAAGCAAGGATACTTTGCTTCTACGCGGCCAGGCGGACTTGGCGAGGAAGATATTTATCGTGTAGCGATCAATAATGATATCCGACCTCAGCCACTTTTTGAGGAGGAGCTAGAGCCTCAGGTGCAAATGGCTAACGCTGAGACGGATGTGAGCGAATTCGTTCCCTCCTCATCGCCTGTGGTAGCGGCGCAGCCAGATGTGTCTGCTGAGATGGCCATTGCCCAAAGTGTGGTCGCAGATGAAGTATTGCCTTTCGAGAAAAATGTTGGCTTCACTGTTCAGATTCTGGCATCTGCCGATCCTGATGGAGTGAAAGCGGAACAATTCCGTGGGTTGAGTGAGGTCAAATACTTCGAAGGAAAGGACGGCGTTTGGAGATATACCGTCGGTGTATACAGTTCACGTGATGAAGCGCAAAATGCCCTCGGAGAACTATTTGAAAAAGGATACCACGATGCCTTCGTGCGGGGCTTGAACAAATATGAGGAGATGTCCATTCAGAAGCTTCCGGTTGCTTTGGAAACTATCGATTTGGACTGAGGCTAATGGTGATGAGTCCTAAAACCCGAAACCTAAAACTACACTGATCCAGGGGCCGGGCTCATCCCATTTTTCTTGCCTTACGAAATGTACCTGGAAAACTACCTACGGAGATGTCGTGCTCGCATGGCATCTTTTTTTGTTTTGGGGTAAGTGACACGTCCTGATTTAACCTCCAGGTGAGACAAGCTACCTTTTAGGCAAGCCAATAAGTAAACGCTGCGGCATTGCGAGATAAAAAGGAGATGTGTTGTGAAAAAGCTGAACAAGGATAAAGCGATGTACGAAAAAAAAATTACATTTGCGTCCGCTTTGAGAATCAGTCATTGATCTCAGAGTATATCAGTTGCGGGGCGTGGCGCAGTCCGGTTAGCGCACCTGCTTTGGGAGCAGGGGGTCGCAGGTTCGAATCCTGCCGCCCCGACGTCATAAGACCTGAGGGATTCTCCTTCGGGTCTTTTTATTTTAACCCATTTCATTCGAACCTGCGACAAGTCGCAGCCCTGGCCGGGCGCGTTCTAATCCTGCCGCCCCGACTTCATAAGACCTGAGGGATT
>JBCCXG010000201.1:0-9396 GCA_039191945.1 Bacteroidota bacterium | reverse complement strand
GCGTTGTTGGCGAAGATCGATTCGACCAACAGGCAGAATATGAGAAGACCTTTATGACCTACCATTGCTATGCCACTTCGGCCAATTGGTTCGGAGAGGATGATTGGATCGATATGCACACTTGGGGGTCCTATCATGAGAAGCGCAACAACGATCGGGCGATCTATGCCGCCTGGGCGGAGTGGGATCGGGTTAATCACAAGCCCCACGTCAATAGTGAGCCGGCTTATGAGAACTTACCCATTAACTATGACTGGGCGAATGTGTCTCAAGGTGTCTTTGACGACTTCGATGCCAGACAAGTTGCCTACTGGTCAGTCTTCGGAGGAGCCGCCGGTCATACCTATGGAGGCCATGAGGTCTGGATCATGCACAAGTTTTCCAATCCGCACCCGGCATTGACGCAACGACTGGAGATCGAATGGGAAGAGGCCCTGGATCTCAAAGGAGCTGGCGAGATGCAACATCTCAAAAACCTGATGCTGTCGCAGGATCCATTGAGCCGCCGACCCAACCTGACAGTGATTGCGGATAACCCTCATGACCCCACCGGCAGACTCTTGGCTTGCTCGGGCGATGGCTACATCATGGTATATGCACCTACAGGTAAAACGATACAGTTAAAACGCAGTGAAATCGGGTGGTCCGCTTCCCGCAGCCAGTGGTTCAATCCCCGGGAGGGTCACTACGCCGAGGCCTCGATGGGGGAAGAGGGAGAACTTCTAGTGTTTGACCCTCCTGGGGAGCCCGAACGCGGCAATGATTGGGTGCTGTTACTTACCGGGAAATAGTCACATCGTAGTGGGCAATTGGGTATTTTACACTGCATAGCCATTTCTCGCGCCCTATGGTCACGAATGCCCAACTCCATCATTTCCTGCTTCGCCATATCATTGACCGGGGTTTCGCCCCCAATAACAATGACATAGCGTATCATTTCGAGACTACTGTCCCGGAGGTAGAGCAAGCCCTTTATCGACTGCAAGAATACCACGGAGTCGTCCTTCATCCCGGAGCTCCCAAAGTTTGGGTCATTCACCCCTTTTCATTGGCACCGACTAACTTCTACATCAAATCGCAAAAGGGGCAATGGTGGGGCAACTGTGCGTGGTGCTCGTTAGGCGCAGCGGCATTGATCAAAGAAGACCTTACCATATCCACCTCCGTTGGTGCAGAGGGTCGAGCCCTTCAGATCCACATTGAGAATGGAAAAGTGTTGGAGGATAACCTGTTCATTCACTTTCCCATTCCGATGAAAAATGCCTGGGACAACGTGATGTACACCTGCAGTATCATGCTTGTCTTTGAGCGGGAGGAGCAGGTAGAAGGATGGAGCATCCGTCATAACATACCTAAAGGAGACATTCAACCTATTCAAAAGATCTGGGAATTTTCGAAGCAATGGTATGGCAATCATCTGGACCCCAACTGGACCAAATGGACCATGGAAGAAGCAAAGAACATCTTTTTACAGTTTGGACTTCTGGACGACATATGGGGTCTGGAGGATACTGAGGCGCGATTCTAGACCTCTTGTGACGGTTTAACCATCACCCGTGATACATTTGTGATATTCTCGTGACGAGCCGGTAATCTTTCCTCTGTCTGTTTGTGACATCACATAAAAACTGATGTCGAAAATGAAAAAATTCTTATTGATTACAGGCTTCCTTGTTGGTGCAGTGGTACTGCTCACAAGTTGCAATGATGATGACGTCGATCCAATAGTACCCGATGCAGGGACTATTTCTGGTGGCCCCTTCACTTTTGTTGTGGATGGCATGGCTGATATGGTAAGTGGAATTACACTCGATGGATCTCAGGTGGGCACCAACTCAAGTTGGGTGATCACCGATGATCAAAATAACATTTTGGGTCTCCCACCGACAATGGCTGACTTGGAGATGGTGGACTTTGACGGAGCAGGAGTGGGCGTTTGCTTTATCTGGTACTTGCGGTATGAGGACATCATGGGATTAGAAGCGGGTATGAATACAGATAACCTAACGGGCACCTTCGATCTATCCAACTCTATTACTGTCAATCGTGATGCCGTGATGGGTGCGTCGATTGAAGGTGGACCTTTTACCTTCGTCGTAGACGGCGTGCCGGATATGGTAAGTGGCATTACCCTTGACGATAGTGGTGTCTCCGCAGATGCGAATACCACGTGGGTGATCACCGATGGCGAATTGAACATTTTGGGACTGCCTCCTACGCTCATGGATGTGGAAGGTGTTGATTTTGACGGCGCGGGTACGGGCGTTTGTTTGATCTGGCACTTGACCTATGCTGATGGCATTATGGGTCTGGAAATGGGTGCCAATGCTGGTGATCTCGAGGGCAGCTTTTCTCTATCCAACTCGATTACTGTAAACAGGGCCGGCGCTGGCACACTGACTGGCGGACCTTTCACTTTCATCGTCGACGGTACAGCTGACAATGTGAGCGGCATCGGGGTGATGGACAATCAGGATTTGGCAAATGTAAATTGGATCGTCACGGACGATGCCAACAATATTCTGGGATTGCCTCCGACTATCCCCGATGTGGAAGGAGTCGATTTTGATGGAGCGGGTGCTGGTATCTGTCTCATCTGGCGCATCACCTTCGAAGACGGCCTTACGGGCCTTGAAACGGGCCAAAATGTGAGTGGAGTGATGGGTACCTTCAGCCTTTCGGATTCGATCGTAGTGGTCAGAGCGAGTGCCGGTACGATCAGTGGCGGACCTTTCACCTTTACCGTGGATGGTACAGCTGATAATGTAAGTGGCATTAGCGTAGCTGATAACCAGGACTTGGCCAACACTGGATGGATCGTTACAGACGATGCGAATGAAATCCTTGGTCTCCCTCCAACGATGACGGATTTGGAAGGTGTTGATTTCGATGGGGCAGGTACAGGCGTATGCTTTATTTGGAGAATTACCTATGAAGATGGAATAACAGGATTGTCAACTGGCGAAAATGTGAGCGGGCTTGACGGAACATTCCATATTTCCAACTCCATTCAGGTCACAAGAAACTAGATAGATGTCAATTGACATGGTTTGATGATTGGTACCGCCCCTCCTCGGGGCGGTTTTTTTATGCCTTCGCTGTAAAGCAGGCGAAAGGTCTGCCTTGGCCACCGAGCTCAAAACCAATACTTTTAAACACGGAAAGAGATTGGGGCCCAGGTCTTGATGGCTCGGGAAAAACTGAAACCAAACCCGTGGAGGTTGACGATGATCGGCAATTAGTACATGCTATAGCAGCTGAAGACCAATCGGCCTTCGAAGTGCTCTATACTAGCTATTCATCAAAGGTCTATAATACACTACTCAGTTATACGCGGAGTGAGGAAGACGCCGAGGAACTGCTCCAGGATGTCTTCGTTACCGTCTATGAATCTGCTGGTAAGTTCCGTTTTGACAGCTCGGTCAGTACCTGGCTTTACCGCATTACTGTCAATAAGGCGCTGGATTTTCTGCGGAAAACAAAGACCGCAAAAAGGAGTGGCGTTTTTATTTCTCTTTTCAAGAAAGACAGTGGTGAAGTGGCCGTCGATGCTGCCGATTTTGACCACCCGGGTGTTAAATTGGAAAACGTCGAAAATGCGAGGCTGTTATTTCGTGTGATCGATGAACTTCCTGACAATCAAAAAACGGCTTTCATTCTGACGCAGATTGAAGGACTACCTCAGGCGGAAGCGGGTGAGGTCATGAAGATTTCGAGGAAGGCCGTCGAGTCGCTGTTGCAGCGTGCTAAATCGAACCTCAGGAAAGCACTAGAAAAGTATTACCCTGACCGAGGGATAAAACACTAAAATTCGTCGAAAGAATTATGGAAGAATGGAAGAATCAGATCCTAAAAAGCATTGAAGGCATAGAGCGGGCCCAAGCACCCTCCGGCGCTTTTCAGGGGATCAAAGATCGGATCACAAACCCTGGCGCTGGTACCCATGAGAGTGATCGGTTTTGGATAGCCGTAGCAGCTGCGATCGCATTTATCCTGCTGTCCAATGGTTACTTTTTCCATGATTATATACAGGGATCCTCGCCTGGCCAAGAGACCTATACGACCCTGCTTTCCAATTATAATCTGTACGAACAGTGAAAACTCGCAAATTACTCACCGTTGGATTCCTTACGCTGTTGGTGATCAATGGGCTTTTGGTCTTTTTGCTGATGAGCGGCTCCGGTCCCCATCCACGAGGAAGAGGGCCTGGAGGGCCACAGCTCATCAAGGTAATCAGCGATAAACTGGTCCTGGCACCGGACCAGGTGGAGCAATTTCAAGAACTCGCCCGTAACCACCATGCAGCGATGCAGAAAGTAGCGGAGGCACAGCAACCTCTTATTTTGTCCTACTTTGATTTGCTGAATTACGAGGACAGTATCCAACTGCAAGAGCAGATCTTGGATCAGCTGCTGATATTGGAAAGAGAGAAACTTACCTTGACCTACTCTCACTTTGAGGCACTGAAGGAACAACTTGACCCTGATCAGCGAGACCGATTTGGTAGTATCCTCGAAGACATCACAATGGTGCTATTGGGTCGGGAGAAAAAAAATCCGCCGCCGCCGAGGGATCGGTAAATTGTCGACGTCCATAGTGTAAAAACATACAAACTATGGATATGAGAAAAATTCCCTTTTCGGGATGTGTTTTAGCTAGCCTCACAGCGATTTGGGTGGCGTGTGCCAGTGATGATGCTCCAGATCCTGCTGTAGTCCTCACTCAATTACCCGCGGCTTTTGATGCTTTTGACTCCGACAACGTCTCGGTACTACTGGACGGCGACGAAATCATCATCGAGAGTAATGGCATGCCCAATCACACCTCACCTTATTGGTCGAATACCACGGCAAGGTCTGCTATTGATCCGATGGGTAATCTATTGGAAACGCCTGCAGCCAGCGAAAACCATCCCTTGTTTGCTGAACCCACCGTTACATCGTACGAGCAGATGGCGCCAGGTAATATTGACGATTTCAATGGTTCCTACTCCTTGATCGTGCCTGCAATACCGGAGCAGGCATCAAGTAGCAGCGCAACGGGCCTAGGCCCGATTGGAATCGCCGTGAGCGGAGCCATGATTTACAATGATCAGGAGGGGCCAAATGTCCCTTTGGATGATGCAGCCCCATCACTGGACTACACCGGGGCGCATACGGGTCCCCAAAGCTATCACTACCATTTAGAGCCGATAGCTTGGTCCGAGGATGATGATGAGCTGATCGGTATCATGGCGGATGGTTTCTTCTTGTACGGTCGAATATGCACAGAGAGTGGTACGTATCCCACGGATTTGGACGAATCTGGCGGTCATGTAGGTACAACCAAATACAGCGATGAAGAGGTGTATCACTACCACATTCAAAATGAGCTGTACCTCAATCAGTATTACATTCTGTTTCCGGGCGACTACCAAGGTACAGCGAATGCAATCCAGTAAATCGCTTCTTCTGGCTGGCCTTCTCGTTACCTTCATTGGTTGCCAGCCCACTGGACAAGAGCTTGTGGTGTCAGAGGATGCCCTGACGCATATCGCGGCGGAAGGTACTGTTTTGTATGAGGATATGCCATTTACGGGTATAGCCCGGGAGACTTATCCAGACGGCTCCATCAGCAAATTGACCCGGTACGTGGATGGGAAGAAAAGCGGGGTCCATGAGCGGTGGTTTCGCGATGGCACCCTTAGCTATCAGGCCCACTACGAATGCAACAGACTCAGTGGAGAAGCTCGCTCCTGGTGGCAAAATGGCCGATTGAGATCCCGCTCCACCTACAAGGCGGGAATCGCCCATGGAAAGCAGCTTGCGTGGTATAGCACAGGGCAGCTTTTTAAGGAGCGAAATCTCATGGAGGGCAGGGAGGAAGGACTGCAACGTGCCTGGCGAGAAAATGGAAAACTGTACGTGAACTACGAGGCTAAGAATGGCCGAATCTTCGGCTTGAAGCGTGCCAATTTATGCTACGCGTTGACCAACGAAACCATTGTATTCCAATGATGCGTGCCCTGTTTTTGATAGTACTCGGCGTTTTGACAAGGTGCGACCCGCCGGCGCAGGAGGCGGACCTTGGAGCGGACCAGCTGCCCTACTACGATGAGGCCACTTTCACACCTAAGTGGTTTGAATCGGAATCTGCTGTACCCGAGGACTTCCATCAAATACCGTCTTTTTCACTTTCCAACCAGCAAGGGGAAATGGTGACGGAAAGAGACGTTCAGGGCAAGATCTTCGTGGTCGACTTCTTTTTTACTAGCTGTCCTGGGATCTGTCCTAAAATGACCGATAACATGTTGCTCATCCAAGATACTTTCATCGACGATGAGGATGTGCTGCTACTGTCTCATTCGGTGACGCCGACTTTGGACAGCGTCTCGGTGCTGGCTGAATACGCTGACCGGAAAGGAGTCATTGCCTCCAAGTGGCATTTGCTTACGGGAGACCGTTCACAGATTTACGACCTCGGCCGCCATCAGTACTTCGTCGAGGAAGACCTTGGGCTGAATAAGAAGGCGGAGGACTTTATCCATACCGAGAACTTCGTGCTGATTGATGGCAATAGACATATCAGAGGCATCTACAACGGACTCAACAAAACGGCGGTAAGGCAACTGATCACTGACATCAAAACACTTAAAAAGTCAATTAACTCCTAAAATAATTAAGCGATGAAAATATTCATTTCGATTCTTTTTGCAATCGCAATGGTTACCGTCACTTTCGCCCAACGTGCGGAGCCTGGTCAACGTCAAACACCCCCATCTCCCCAAGAAATGCTTGAAAGAGCAACAGAAGAGCTAGTGTTGACCACAGACCAGGTAAAACAATGGCAGGATATTCATGAGAAATACCGAGACGATCTTAGGGAAACGGACAATCGGCGCGAGACGATGCGCAAAATGGGGAAGGAATTGGAAGCTATCCTTTCGGAAGAACAGCGCACAGCATTCACTGAGATGAGAGCACGGCAACATCCTCCAAGGCGAGGGAATTAACGCCCAACTCTCAATTGTGCGGTCCAATGAGTTTATGGCCGATGGCCATTTCCCAAGTTCATACCTCCACTGAGGAAATCAATTGTCGACTATTGAAGATATTGATGAGGTCATTGTAGCCCAATCAAGGCTACAATGATTCCTCGATTTC
This sequence comes from Bacteroidota bacterium, assembly GCA_039191945.1. Lineage (GTDB taxonomy): Bacteria > Bacteroidota > Bacteroidia > Cytophagales > Cyclobacteriaceae > JAWPMT01. Next base: position 2,254 of record JBCCXG010000201.1, on the reverse strand, counting down.
CCTATCTTGAGGCTCACCCTTCAGCCAATGACTGACCTTCAATCACCCTGGGTAGTACAAGGGTATCGGACCTTCGCCCTTGACGGACCTGCTCGCCTTAAAGTAGAGCGGCTTGCGCAAGAGGTGGGAAAGAACAAATCCTCCTTCTACCATCATTTTGCGGAGCTGGAGGTTTTTAAGCATCACCTGCTGCGGTATCACTTGTCACAGGCAGACATCATGGCCAAGAAAGAGGCCAATTGTCAATCCCACGAAGAGCTAATCGACATTCTTTTGGATCATAAATTGGACCTGCTTTTCAGTCGTCAGTTGAGAGTGCATCGAGATAATCCCGATTTCTTGGCTTGTTTCATGAAAACCAACGAGATCACCTATCAATCGTTCGTGCGACTCTGGGCGCAGATCCTCGGACTGGAGGACGATAGCTACCTAGCAGGTCTGGTGCTCAAGCTGAGCCTGGAGAACCTCTTTCTCCAAATCACGGAGCAAACGCTTGAACGCTCCTGGCTAGAAAACTATTTCAGTGATATTCAGGGCATGGTGCAGGCCTTCAAGACGCATGGATGGGCGCAGCTCTCCAGACGGTAGCGTCTAAAATACTTGCCCTGATCGCTCTACTCTTGCATGGAATCAAAATGCAAGAATGATGAATGACCAATCACCTACCGTCAGCAAATGGCGGACCCATGATTTTCATAAGTTTTGGTTGAAGATCACGGCCTTTGTGGTCGCTTCTTTTGGTCCGGTTTTCTTCCTGGGGACCATGCAGGGTACGCTCGAACCTGCACGGTGGACCTTGGACTTTTTGAGTTGGCCCGTCGATGGTAGCGCTACATTCGCCGCCGGAGAGACCAGGTTCATTTCGGCATTGGTTGGCGGATTTCTCATGGGTTGGGGTGCCACCATCTGGCTACTTTCAACGCACGTCTACGACAAAGCGCCCGAGGGGACACGGAAGGCTGTGCTGATTGGGCTCTTGTTTTGGTTTGTCTTTGATAGTGCAGGATCCATTACCTCTGGATTTCCGTCCAATGCCTTCTTTAACCTGCTGATTTTGCTGATCGGAGTCGGGCCCCTTTGGAGGTCGGCAGCTGACTAAGGTTAGCAGGTAAGAATCCAGGCACAAGATTTTGGTCTTTGTGATGCGGTGGAGATATTTGACGCTTGAACGATTTTGAAGAAAGACTAAAGGAAGGTAGGATCAACTCGCTCGGCAAGACCGAGGAAGTGGTCAGCGAAGTGTTGGCTGATACCGACCTGATGGAAGAACTATTCAATTGCTACTTCAGCGATGATGAATGGGTTCGGCTCCGTACGTCCAGCGCCGTGAAGCGCGTGACCAAAGCCAAAAAGGAATTGGTTATCCCCTACATTGATCGCTTGCTGCACGAAATTTCAAGGATCGATCAGGCGTCCACCCAGTGGACCCTCGCTCAGCTCTTTGCCTTGCTTCGGGAAGACATGACAGAGGAGCAAATTGAGCGCGCAACGAAGATCATGCAAGGAAATCTGGAAAGTCACAACGATTGGATTGTCTTGAACCAAACCATGGGCACACTGGGCGAGTGGAGTCAAGACGACATGGCACTGGCGCAATGGCTCGTACCCCACCTCGAGCGACTCCGGGAGGACCCTCGGAAGTCCGTAGCTCGCCGAGCGTCGAAGCTACTCGGTCAGTTAGAGAAGTGAGAATCCTTTGAAGCAAGGGTAATCGGACTGTTCTCCGAACAAACGCCATCTACTGTGATTTATCGATCAGGAAGGGCATGATGCACGCGAGGCCGACACGCATCAATATCTACTTCCAATCGCCGTGATTCCGGATTTCTTTTAAGACACCATGGGATTTCTTTAAAAGACGCATTCGTAGCTGCTGGAATTTTGAAATAAAGAAAAAAGCAGCATGAAAAGAGTGAGTAAGTATGCCTTTATCGTAGTACTGAGTACCACCGGGTTTCACCTGGCATGGTTTGCCAGTCAGGGCCAATCCATTGCACCGAAGCAATCCATTCCCTCCACTTTTGAAGGCATGATCCTCGCGGCCTCCGATGCAGACATGTTAGGAGGGGCTTACGCTGACGGGGTATTGAACAAGGTCGAAGGCGTGGAAGACAGCCTTTCCCTGGTTTGGGTAGAGGACGGTACTCCCAAGCTGCAGGGCCCGGTCCACGCGAGTAACTCCGTGATTTCCTGGCCGTCCATCGTCGCCTGGCGACCTCAAAGCAACATGGCCTATGTGGCGGAGACCCGGGCG